>CAZACH010000208.1:0-4275 GCA_964483275.1 uncultured Sphingomonadaceae bacterium
ATCAGCTTCGTGCTGGCGCTGGCCGGCCTTGCGACGCTGAAGCTCAGATGATCGAAAGCCCCGCCTTCGCCGGCAAGCGTTATGCGGTGCTCGGCCTCGCCCGCTCGGGCCTGGCGACGGTGGCGGCGCTGGCGGCGAGCGGCGCGCATGTCACCGCCTGGGACGACAAGCCGGAGGCGCGCGCGGCGGCGGCGGGGATGGCGGAGATCGCGGACCTTGCGGAGATCGCGCTGACGGGCTTCGACGCGCTGGTCGTCTCGCCGGGCGTGCCGCTCAACCGTCATCCGCTCGCCCTCAGGGCGCGCGAGGCCGGCGTGCCGGTCATCGGCGACATCGAACTGTTCGCGCAGGCCCGCGCCGGCCTGCCGCTGCACAGGCTGGTCGCGATCACCGGCACCAACGGCAAGTCGACGACCAGCGCGCTGATCCATCATATCGCGGCGGCGGCTGGCCCGGCGCTGCTCGGCGGCAATATCGGCCTGCCCATCCTTGGCCAGCAGCCCCTGCCGGCCGGCGGCATCTATGTGCTGGAGCTAAGCTCCTTCCAGCTCGATCTGACGCAGAGCCTCGACGCGGACGTCGCGGTGCTGCTCAACCTGTCTCCCGACCACCTCGATCGCCACGGCGATATGGGGGGGTATGCTGCCGCCAAGGCACGGCTTTTCGCCATGCAGGGGCCCGGCAAAATCGCCGTCATCGCGACCGACGACGAGCATACGCGCGCCATTGCCCAGGCGGTGGGCGCGCGGCTTGTCGAGGTGTCGGGATCACGGGGTCTCCAATCGGGGATCGCGGTGGTCGGGGGAACTGCCTGTATCGACGGCGAGCCGGTCGCCCGGCAGAGCGACTGGCCGACCCTGCAAGGCCCGCACAATGCGCAGAATGTCGCGGCGGCGATCGGCGCGGCGCTGGCGCTCGGCATCCCGCGGGACATTATCCTGACGAGTCTGGCCACCTATCCCGGTCTGCCGCATCGCATGGAGCGGGTGGCGGAGCGCCGGGGCGTGCTGTTCGTCAACGACAGCAAGGCGACCAACCCGACATCGACCGCGCCGGCGCTGGCGGCCTATCCGGCGATCCACTGGATATTGGGCGGCCTCGCCAAGACCGACGAGCTGGATTCCTGCACCCCGCACCTCGGCAATGTCCGCGCCGCCTATGTGATCGGCGAGGCGGCGCCGCTGTTCCAGCGGCTGCTGGCGGGCAAGGTGCCGGTGGTCGTTGCCGAAACGATCGAAAAAGCTGTGGAAAAGGCGGCGGCGGCGGCGGTTTCCGGTGAAACGGTGCTTCTGTCGCCGGCTTGCGCCTCATATGATCAGTTCAGCGATTACGAAGCGCGCGGGGCGGCTTTCCGAAGCGCGGTCGAGGGGTTGGAACGATGAATCTCGGCGAAGGCGCGGCGGCGCCGCGACAGACGACGGCCTCGGGCGTGCCGGTCGCGCGGCTGGGCCGGGCCGACCGCTCGGCGATCGGCCGCTGGTTCTGGACGGTCGACCGTCCCCTGCTGCTGATGATCCTGGTGCTGATCGGCTGCGGCCTCGTCGCCGTGCTGGCCGCCTCGCCGGCGGCGTCCTACCGCTATTCGGGCGGCAGCCATCAGGTGGGCGAGCTGCACTATTTCAAGCGCCAGCTGTTCTGGGCCTTCATGGGGCTGGCGGTGATGATCCCGACATCCATGCTGTCGCGCGACTGGGCGCGCCGCGCGGCGCTGGCGGGGGCGGTGCTGTTCTCCGTGCTGCTGGCGATGACGCCGCTGATCGGCTCCTCCGCCAACGGCGCGACGCGCTGGATCGGCGTCGGCGCCTTCGCGCTGCAACCCTCCGAATTCCTCAAACCCTGCCTGATCGTCACCACCGCGTGGCTGCTCGCGCTGCGGTTCGAAGATCGCAACCTGCCGACCATGCAGGTGTCGGCGGCGCTGATGGCGCTGATCTGCCTGCTGCTCGTCCAGCAGCCCGACTATGGCCAGACGGCGCTGTTCGGCGCGGTGTGGATCGCGCAGGCGATGCTGGCGGGATTGAGCCTGCCGATGCTGGCGGTGGTCATCGTGGTGGCGGTGGTCGGCGCGGGCGTCGCCTATCTCAGCGTCGACCATTTCGCCAGCCGCATCGACCGCTTCTTCACCGGCACCGGCGACACCTATCAGATCGACAAGGCGCTGGAGGCGTTCCGCCACGGCGGCCTGTTCGGCACCGGGCCGGGCGAGGGGCGGGTGAAGCTGCAACTGCCCGAGCCGCACACCGACTATATCTTCGCGGTGATCGGCGAGGAGTTCGGCGCCATCGCCTGCATCGCCATCGCCGCGCTGATCCTCGGCATCGTGGCGCGCGTGCTGCTGCGGCTGGTGGAGGAGGAGGACCCCTTCCTGTTCCTGGCGACCGCCGGGCTCGTCGCGCAGTTCGCGCTGCAATCCTTCATCAACATGGGCGTGTCACTCAGCCTGCTGCCGGCCAAGGGCATGACCCTGCCGTTCGTCAGCCATGGCGGCTCGTCGATGGTCGCGCTGTCGTTCGGCATGGGACTGCTGCTCGCCTTTACGCGCCGGAACGAGTATCTGAAGAAATCCCCCTATCTCAACCGCTGGACCGTTTCGTGAGTTTTGCCCGCCATTATGTCCTCGCCGCTGGCGGCACCGGAGGTCATATGGTGCCCGCCCATGTGCTGGCGGAGGAGTTGCTGGCGCGCGGCCATCATGTCGCGCTGCTCACCGACCAGCGCGGCATGCGCTTTCCGGGGTTGTTCGAGAATGTGCAGCGCCATGTCATCGACAGCGACACGCTGTCGCTGCGCCGTCCGCTGCGCTGGCCGGGCGCGATCCGTTCGATCCTGCGCGGCAAGGCGCAGGCGACGCGGCTTTATCGCAGCTTCCAGCCCTCGGCGGTGATCGGCTTTGGCGGCTATCCGGTGCTGCCGGCCATGCTGGCGGCGCGGGCGGCGGGCATCCCCACGGTGATCCACGAGCAGAATGCCGTGCTCGGCCGCGTCAACCGCCTGCTGGCGCCGCGCGTCGATGTCGTCGCCACCGCCTATGAGGAGGTGGCGCGGGTGCCGCGCCGCGCCCGCGACAGGCTGCATCTGGTGGGCAATCCGGTGCGTGAGGAGGTCCGCGTGCTGCGCGACCGGCCCTATCCCGAGCTGGACGAGGACGGCATCTTCCGCATTCTCGTCGTCGGCGGCAGCCAGGGCGCGAGCATATTGTCCGACGTGGTGCCGCAGGCGCTCGGCCTGCTGCCGCCCAACTTCTCCCGCCGGTTGCAGGTGACGCAGCAGTGCCGCGCGACCGACCTGGAGAAGGTGCGCGAGGCCTATCGCAGCCTGGGCATCCCGGCCGAGTGCGCCACCTATATGCCCGACCTGCCGGCGCGGCTGGCGCTGACCCACCTCGTCATCGCGCGGGCGGGGGCGTCGACGGTGGCGGAGCTGACGGTGGCGGGCCGGCCGGCCATCCTCGTGCCCTTGCCGATCGCCACCGACGATCACCAGACCGCCAATGCGCGCGAGATGGTGGCGGCGGGCGGCGCGCGTTCGATCCCGCAGTCGCGCTTCACGCCGATCGAGCTCGGCAAGCAGATGCAGAAGCTGGGGCTGGAGCCGGAGGCGCTGGCCAATGCGGCGGCGCGGGCGCGCATGGCGGGGCGGCCGGACGCCGTCCGCGACCTCGCCAATATCATCGAAAGCCTGTCCGACGGCGAGGAGGGCGAGGTCGCGACGATCCGCCGTGGCCGTCCGCAGGCGATGCAGGAAGCTTTCGCATGAACGGTTTCGCCACGGATATCGGCACCATCCACTTCATCGGCATCGGCGGCATCGGCATGTCCGGCATCGCCGAGGTGATGCACAATCTGGGCTACAAGGTGCAGGGGTCGGACGTCGCCGATTCCTATGTCGTGCAGGGCCTGCGCGACCGGGGCATCAAGGTGATGATCGGCCACAGCGCCGACAATCTGGGCGACGCCGCCGTGGTCGTCACCTCCACCGCGATCCGCCGCGCAAATCCGGAGGTCGAGGCGGCGCTGGAACGGCGCGTGCCGGTCGTCCGCCGCGCCGAGATGCTGGCCGAGCTGATGCGCCTCAAGTCCACCGTCGCTATCGCCGGCACGCACGGCAAGACGACGACGACCTCGATGGTCGCGGCGCTGCTCGACGCCGGCGGGTTCGACCCCACCGTCATCAATGGCGGCATCATCAACAGCTATGGCTCCAACGCCCGGCTCGGCAAATCCGACTGGATGGTGGTGGAGGCCGACGAGAGCGACGGCAGCTTCCTGCGCCTCG
>CAZACH010000209.1:0-4256 GCA_964483275.1 uncultured Sphingomonadaceae bacterium
GGTTCGTCGGGATCCTCGACGAGAAGCTCGACGACTTCAATCGGCGCATCTTCCAGCCGCAGATCGACGGTGCGAAAACCGGACTCGAGCTGCCGGGCATCGTCGATGAAGTCCTGACGATGGCGGAGATCAAGGACGAGTCCGGCAGGCCGTACCGGGCCTTCGTCTGCCAGACGATCAATTCGTGGAACTTCCCCGCGAAGGACCGCTCCGGCCGCCTCGACCTGATCGAGGAGCCGCATCTCGGCCGCCTGATGGCGAAGATCCGCGGGCCCGTGAAGCCCGCCTCCGAGCGGCTGGCCTATCGCAGCCCGCCCCCGGCCGCGACCGCGCCGACCCCCGACGCTTCCACCCATTCCGAAAACGCCTGAACGAGGAGACCCCTGTCATGTCTGGATCCTGGAACGACTTCAACGACGCCAAGCAGAACGCCAACATCATCCCCAAGGGCACACTGGCCAAGGTGCGCCTGACGATCCGTCCGGGCGGATTCGACGATCCGGCGCAGGGCTGGACCGGCGGATACGCCACGCGGGGGACCACCGGCTCGGTCTATCTCTCGGGCGAGTTCACGGTTCTCGAAGGTCCCTACGCCCGGCGCAAGATCTTCACCCTTATCGGGCTCTACAGCCCAAAGGGACCGGACTGGGCGAACATGGGCCGCAGCCTCGTGCGCGGCATGCTCAACTCGGCGCGCGGCATCTCCGACAAGGACACGTCCGCTCAGGCTCAGGCTGCGCGCCGTATCAGCGGGTTCGCCGACCTCGACGGGATCGAGTTCGTCGCAAAGATCGACATCGGCACGGACACCAACGGCGAGGAGAAGAACGAGATCCGCGCGGCCGTGACGCCGGATCACAAGGACTATGCCGCTCTCATGGGCGGCGTGCCCGGTGTGGCAGCGCAGCCGCAGGCTCAGCCTTCCCCGCCCTCCATGCCCCAATCTTCAGCACCCATGGCGGGCACGCGCCCGTCCTGGGCGCAGTGAGGCGGCCATGCTGCTGCGTCCCCGCCAGAAGCAGTTCGTCGAGCGCAGCGTCCGCGCGCTCGACGAACACGGAAACACCCTCGGCGTCGCCCCGACCGGAGCCGGCAAGACGATCATGCTCTCGGGAGTCGTCGGTCGCATGGTCGGCGAAACCCCGAAGAGCACGGGCGCCAAGGCCTGCGTGCTCGCCCACCGCGACGAGTTGACCGCTCAGAACCGCAGCAAGTTCGGCCGGGTGAACCCGAAGATCACGACCTCGGTCGTCGATGCGAAGGAGAAGTCGTGGGCTGGACAGGTCACCTTCGCGATGGTGCCGACGCTGGCGCGCGCGGGCAATCTCGACCAGCTGCCCGCGCTCGACCTCCTGGTGATCGACGAGGCGCACCACGCGGCCGCCGACAGCTATCGCCGCATCATCGACGCCGCGCTGCAGCGCAATCCCGAGTGCCGGGTCTACGGCGTCACGGCGACGCCCAACCGAGGCGACAAGCGCGGTCTGCGCCCGGTGTTCTCGAACGTCGCCGATCAGATCCGGATCGGGGAGCTCATCGCGTCCGGTCATCTCGTGCCGCCGCGCACCTTCGTGATCGATGTCGGCGTCCAGGATCAGCTCACCAAGGTGCGCCGCACGGCCGACGATTTCGACATGGCCGAGGTCGACGCGATCATGAACCGGTCGCCGGTCACGGACGCCGTCATCCGCCACTGGCGGGAAAAGGCGGGCGAGCGCCAGACGGTGGTGTTCTGCTCGACCGTGGACCACGCGCGCAACGTGACCGCCGCTTTCAACGCGGCCGGTGTCACCGCCGGGCTGATCCACGGCGACATGGCCGATACCGACCGCAAGACGACCCTCGACGCCTACGCCGCCGGAGAGCTGCGGGTCGTCGTCAATGTCGCGGTGCTGACCGAGGGGTGGGATCACCCGCCGACGAGCTGCGTCCTGCTGCTGCGGCCGAGCTCCTACAAGTCGACCATGATCCAGATGGTCGGTCGCGGTCTGCGCACGGTCTCGCCCGAGGAGCATCCCGGCATCATCAAGACCGACTGCATCGTGCTCGACTTCGGCACCTCGACCCTGATGCACGGATCGCTGGAGCAGGACGTCGACCTGGACGGTCGCGAACCCTCCGGCGAGGCGCCGACTAAGGATTGCCCGGACTGCGGCGCCATCGTGCCGCTCGCCACTATCGAATGCCCGCTGTGCGGTCATGTCTGGGAGCGTCCCGAAGGCGGCGAAGCAGCGCCGCTCGGCGACTTCGTGATGTCCGAGATCGACCTCCTGAAGCGGTCGAGTTTCCGCTGGTGCGATCTCTTCGGCGACGATGCGGCGCTCATCGCCAACGGCTTCAATGCCTGGGGCGGTGTCTTCTTCCTGAACGGCCGGTGGTACGGCATCGGAGGCCTCCAGAAGCAGCGCCCTCATCTGCTGGCCGTGGGCGAACGCACCGTTTGCCTCGCGGCGGCCGACGATTGGCTCAACGAGCATGAGAGCGACGAGAGCGCCCACAAGACGCGCCGCTGGTTGAACCAGCCGCCCACCGACCGGCAGCTTGCCTTCCTGCCGCCGGAGTACCGGCAGGATTTCGGGCTCACCCGCTATCAGGCATCAGCGCTGCTGGCCTTTCGCTTCAACCGCGACGCTATCCGCTCCCTCGTCTTCGGCGCGGCCGATGCCGCGCCCGAAGCAGCCATCGGGAGGGCTGCATGAGCCATGGCCTGTCCTACCCCCATCACGGCCGAGGACCGGCGGCGGCTCTGGCATCCGCGTGGAACGCTCTGTGCTGTCTGCCGGCGACCCACCCGTGGCTTTGGCTGGTTCGACCCGGTGCGGTCGAAGCAACCGCGCCCCTCGGTCTGGTTCTGCTCGATGGCCTGCCAAGGCTTCTGGACGCGCTTGGCGCGGGAGCGCTGGGCCATGGTTGATCTCACTGAACAGGAGAAGGCGGCGATCCGCGCTGCCATGAAGCCGGTCGCCGAGATCATGGAGGAGATCGGCTGGCAGGCGCGCTTCTCCGACCTCACGGAGGCGCAGGTGCTCACGCTCATCGAGGTCGCCGTCGGCGGCTTCCAGGACGCCATGCATGCCATGGCTGCCGACGCCGATGCGGGGGTGCCGTTCTGATGCTCGACTACAACCACCGCCCCACCTGCGCCGAACGCATCAATGCGGTGATCGACGAGGCGATCGCCGCTGAACGCGCGGCGGTTGCGCCCAGGACCTACCTCGGCGGCTCCCGCCTTGGACACGGCTGTGAGCGCGCTCTGCAATTCGAGTTCGCGGGCGCGCCGAAGGATGAGGGCCAGGAGTTTTCCGGCCAGACTCTGCGGATCTTCGAGATCGGACACGCGCTCGAAGATCTTGCCATCCGCTGGCTGCGCGGTGCCGGGTTCGATCTCTATACCCGCAAGGGCAACCGTCCAGATGGCGAGCAATTCGGCTTCTCCGTCGCTGGTGGCCGTATCCGCGGTCATGTCGACGGGATCATCGCCGCCGGACCCCAGCCGCTGGGCATCGGCGTTCCCGCGCTCTGGGAATGCAAGACGATGAACGCCAGGAACTGGCGCGAGACTGTGACCAAGGGCGTGGGGCTAGCGAAGCCCGTCTACGCGTCCCAGATCGCCCTCTACCAAGCCTATATGGAAGCGCAGGTCCCCGGCATCTCCGACAATCCCGCGCTCTTCACCGCCATCAACAAGGACACCGCCGAACTGCACCACGAACTCGTGCCGTTCGATGCGGGGCTCGCCCAACGCATGAGCGATCGCGCCGTGCGGATCCTTGAGGCGACGGATGCAGGGGATCTGCTGCCGCGCATCGCCACGACCCGTGATTTCCACGAGTGCCGAATGTGCCCGTGGGCGGAACGCTGCTGGGGGCTGCCGGCATGAGCGGGAACAAGGTCATCTCCCTCGATGCCTGGCGCGACTTCAACGACGCCGCGCCGCAGGCCGATCCGTTCGACATCGAGCCGGATCACGAGCAGATCGCCGTCTTTCTCGACGTCGTCTTCGGTTACTGCGAGGGCTGGGTGCCCCTGCGCGGGTTCGTGGACAAGGGCCAGGGCATCGACGGCCGCCCCCACAACGCCTGGATCGAGATCGACGACAGCCTTCTGGAAAAATCCGTCGCCTTCGCTGGCTGGGCAGCACGCGAAGGGGCGGCCTTCTATGTGGTGCCGGGAACGGTCGCCGAGACCGGCAAGGCCAAGGCCGCCGATGTCCAGCAGCTGCAGACGGTCCTGGTCGACCTCGACGCGGGTGACAT
>CAZACH010000210.1:0-4237 GCA_964483275.1 uncultured Sphingomonadaceae bacterium
CCGCGCAAGAAGAAGCCGCCCCGCGCAGGTCGGGACGGCTCAGGTCTCCGGTTGGAGAGGGAGATCGCGATCGGCGCCCGCACACGGGCGCCGCGACAAGGCCCATGATTGGCGGAAAGGGTTAACATCCGCTTAAAATATCGAGCGGAATCCTCTCAACCCGCCGGATTCAGCGTTCCTTGTCGTCGCCGGTGATCACGGTCATCTGCTTGCCGGTGCCGCCGCTGTGCAGCGTGTCCGGCGTGACCACCACCGTCGTGCCGGGCTGGAGGATGTCCGCGAGCTTGGCACGGAAATCCTCCGGCAGGCTCAGCCGGCCGCGCTCCGCCGCCGTCAGTTCGGTGCCCGCGCAGGTCTGGCCGGGCAGGGCGAGGCGCATCCAGTGGAAGCCCTCCGCGTCGACGGCGCGCAGCGTATAGGCGGTGGTCCCCGTCACCGCGCCTTCGATTCGCACCGGCGTTGATCCGATGGCGACGCCGTTGCGCAGCACCAGCAGGCGCCGGTCCGCCGCGCTGATGACGATCGACAGCGGGCCTTCGGGCGCGCGCTCGGGCTGCCACAGCGCGCCGGCGGCGGTTTCCGGCGCGACGGCATTGCCGGCCTTCAGCAGCTCCGGCCCCGGCGCGACGCGCGGCACGGCGGCGCTGTTCGTGATGATGACGGTGAGACCCAGCCGGGTCACGCCATAAAGCTGGCGCGCGAAGGCCATCGGCAGGCGGATGCAGCCATGCGAGGCGGGATAGCCCGGCAGGTTGCCGGCATGCATGGCGATGCCGTCCCAGGTCAGCCGCTGCATGTAGGGCATCGGCGCGTTATTATAGAGGTTCGACTTATGATCGACGCGCTTTTGCAGCACGGTGAACACGCCGGTCGGCGTTTCATGGCCGGCCTTGCCGGTCGACACGGTCGAAATGCCGATCGGCAGGCCGTTGCGATAGACATAGGCGCGCTGGGTTTCGAGGCTGACGACGATGACCACCGGGCCGTCGGGCGCGACGTCGGGCGCCCACAGATATTCGCCCGGCTTCAGCGCGAGCACCGCGTCGGCGACGGATTTGTCCTGTAGCGAGGGCAGGGCGCGGGCCGGGGTAGCGAGCAGGCCGGCCAGTGTCGCTGCGGCGCCCAGCAGGCCACGGCGGTCGATGCGGGTGCGCGCGATCATGCCAATCCCCTTTTCGCATCCGCGCGCCGGGTGTTGGCGCACCCGGGATAAACGGGGCTCGGGATCCCGTTTATGCGACGCTGACTGATTGAATGTTGGTCGGGGAGAGAGGATTCGAACCTCCGGCCCCTGCCTCCCGAAGACAGTGCTCTACCAGGCTGAGCTACTCCCCGACGCGATCGAATGGCGAACCATCCGGAGCAGCGGTGGCGGGCTTATAAGAAGCGGCTTGGCCAAGCGCAAGCCTCTCCATTCAGCCAATGCTGTCGAGCATATCCGCGACGCGCACGAATTTTTCGCGCGGGGCGCCGGTGCGGGCGCGCGCGACCTCCGCGGCGTCGATTTTCTGCCAATCGCGGAAGGTCACGACGCGCACGCCGCGTTCCTTCAGCAGCGCGTCGACCCCGGCGCGGCCGGGGCTGCCGCCGGCCGGCAGGTCCTCCGCAATCGCCTCCGCGATGGCATAACCGTCGGGACGGTTGGTGCCGATGGTGCCGGTCGGGCCGCGCCGCGCCCATCCGACGCAGTAGAGGCCGTCCTTGATTCGGCCATTCTCGTTGACGAAGCGGCCGGCCGATTCGTCATAGGGAATGCCGGGGATCGGGATGGTGCGATAGCCGATGCAGCTGACCACCAGCGAACAGGGAATCGCCGTCTCCTCGCCCGAGCCGACGGCATTGCCGTCCGCGTCGAGGCGGGTGCGCTCGACGATCAGGCGCTCGACACGCCCGTCGCCCTCGATGCGGACGGGGCGGGAGAAGAACTGGAAGCGCACCGCCTTGGCCGCGCCGCGATCGCCCGCTTCGGCGAAATCGCGCAGATGCGTCACGGATTTGCGCTGGCCCGGCTCAAGCGCTTCATCGAGCGCGGGGTCCGGCAGGTCGGCGGCATCGACCAGCGGCATGGCCTCGGCGAGCTTGCCCAGCTCGCCCAGTTCCTTGGGCGTCATCGCGATCTGGTGCGGGCCGCGCCGGCCGACGACCTCGATCGTGCGGATGCGGCTGGCGGCGAGCGCGTCGAGGGCATGAGTGGCGATGTCCGATCCGGCGAACTCCGCCCGCGACTTGGCGAGGATGCGGGCGACGTCGAGCGCGACATTGCCGTTGCCGATGACCGCCGCCGTCTCGCCGTCGAGCGGCGGGTCGAGGTCGGCGAAATCGGGGTGGCCGTTATACCAGCCGACAAAGGCGGCCGAGCCGATGACGCCGGGCAGGTCGTCGCCGGGCAGGCCGAGCGGCCGGTCGGCGGGGGCGCCGGTGGCCAGCACCACCGCGTCATAAAGCCCGATCAACTCGTCGATGCTGACATCGCTGCCCACCGTGACATTGCCGAGGAAGCGGACCTCGTCGGTCAGCGCGGTCGATTCATAGCGGCGGGAGACGGCCTTGATCGACTGGTGGTCCGGCGCCACCCCGGCGCGGATCAGGCCGAAGGGGGTGGGCAGGCGATCGATGATGTCGATGGCAACCACCGGATACTGCTTCTGAAGCGCCTCGGCGGTGTAGTAGCCGGCTGGTCCAGACCCGATGATCGCAATGCTCAGCATGCCGTCCTCCCTGTGATTTGCGCCGATGCTAGAGGCAGTCGGCGCGGCTTGGGAAGCCATGCGGGGGTTTTTCTTTCGTCGCGGGGGTGGGCCGCCGCCCGGAAAAGCGGCCGCCCCCCGCGAGCAGGGAGCGGCCAGTCAGGTCCATCTATGTCGTGCCTCGCGCGGGGCATCGCGGGTGGGTGGTGGGTGGACGCCCCGCCACGAGCCACAACTGCGCCGGTAAAAGCAGAAACCGTGCCAGTTCGGCGGCTTTGGCGGTTTCGCGTGAGTCCGGCCGGAACGCCATGGTTATCCCCTCTGGTTAATGTATGGCGGGCCGACAGGCGAGGCGCGCGACAAGGCGGCGCGGCGGCCCCGATTGGCGCTGGCCCGCGCCCATGCTATCCGCGCCGCGCACACGCATTGTCAGGACCCGAAGTGACCATCCCGCAAGACCGCATCCGGAATTTTTCGATCATCGCGCATATCGATCATGGCAAGTCGACGCTGGCCGACCGCCTGATCCAGCGCACCGGCGGCCTCAGCGACCGGGAGATGAGCCAGCAGGTGCTCGACAATATGGATATCGAGCGCGAGCGCGGCATCACCATCAAGGCGCAGACCGTGCGGCTGGACTATAAGGCGTCGGACGGCCAGAATTACGTCCTCAACCTCATGGACACGCCGGGCCATGTCGACTTCGCCTATGAGGTGAGCCGCTCGCTCGCCGCCTGCGAGGGCGCGCTGCTCGTCGTCGACGCCGCGCAGGGGGTGGAGGCGCAGACCCTCGCCAACGTCTATCAGTCGATCGAGCACGACCATGAGATCGTGCCCGTCATCAACAAGATCGACCTGCCCGCCGCCGAGCCGGAAAAGGTCAAGGCGGAGATCGAGGAGGTCATCGGCCTGCCCGCCGACGATGCCGTGCTCGCCTCGGCCAAGTCGGGCATCGGCATCGACGAGATACTGGAGGCCATCGTCAAGCGCATCCCGGCGCCCAGGGGCGACGCGCAGGCCCCGCTCAAGGCGATGCTGGTCGACAGCTGGTACGACCCCTATCTCGGCGTCGTCATCCTCGTCCGCGTCATCGACGGCGTGTTGAAGAAGGGCCAGCAGGTCAAGTTCATGCAGGCCGGCACCACCCACCTGATCGACCGGGTCGGCTGCTTCCGGCCCAAGATCGAGACGCTCGACGCGCTGGGACCGGGCGAGATCGGCTTCATCACCGCGCAGATCAAGGAAGTGGCGCAGACGGCGGTCGGCGACACCATCACCGATGCCAGGAAGCCGACGGCGGAGGCGCTGCCGGGCTTCAAGCTGGTGCAGCCGGTGGTGTTCTGCGGCCTGTTCCCGGTCGATGCCAACGACTTCGAGAAGCTGCGCGAGAGCATGTACAAGTTGCGGCTCAACGACGCCTCGTTCAGCTTCGAGATGGAGACCTCGGCGGCGCTCGGCTTCGGCTTCCGCTGCGGCTTCCTGGGGCTGCTGCACCTCGAGATCATCCAGGAGCGGCTGACCCGCGAATATGACCTCGACCTCATCACCAC
>CAZACH010000211.1:0-4235 GCA_964483275.1 uncultured Sphingomonadaceae bacterium
ACCGCGGCGCGCAGCTCGGGAATGCCGAGGCCGGTTTCCGACGAGGTGACGATGATCTCGGGATGCGCGGCGACATGGCGCCGGGCCTCGCCTTCCACCACCGTGATCGTGTGCGCCAGCTCGCTCGCCTTGAGCTTGTCCGCCTTGGTCAGCACCAGCCGATAGGCCACCGCCGCCTGGTCGAGCATCTTCATCAGCTCGCGGTCGCTGTCCATGATGCCCCGGCGGCTGTCGATCAGCACCAGCGCGCGGCGCAGCGCGGCGCGGCCGCGCAGATAATCGAACACCAGATGCCGCCATTTTGCGACGAGGTCCTTCGGCGCCTCGGCGAAGCCATAGCCCGGCATGTCGACGAGCCGGAAGATCGGCGGGCGGCCCACGACGAAGAAGTTCAGCTCCTGCGTCCGACCCGGCGTGTTCGACGCGCGGGCCAGGCCGTTGCGGTTGGTCAGCGCGTTGAGCAGGCTCGACTTGCCGACATTGGAGCGGCCGGCAAAGGCGATCTCCGGCAGGTCGCCGTCGGGCAGGAAGCGCAGGCCCGGCGCCGACTTCAGGAAGTCGATGGGGCCTGCGAAGATCTTCCGCGCCGCCTCCAGCGCCTCGGCGCGGGCGGCTTCCTCATCACTCACTTGACGACGGCCTCTTTCATGCCGGGGTGGCGGCTGTAGAGCCACTTCTGCTGAACGATGGTGAGCAGGTTCGACACCGTCCAGTAAAGCTGAAGCCCGGCCGCGAACGGCGCCATGATGAACATGAACACCCACGGCATGATCGCGAAGACCTTGGCCTGCATCGGGTCCATCGGCGCCGGATTGAGCTTTTGCTGAAGCCACATGGTGATGCCGAGCAGGATCGGCAGCACGCCGATGGCGATCATGTGCGGCGGCGTGAAGGGCAGCAGGCCGAACAGGTTGATCGGCGTCAGCGGATCGGGCGCCGACAGGTCCTTCAGCCACAGCATGAAGGGCTGGTGGCGCATCTCGATCGACAGCATCAGCACCTTGTAGAGCGCGTAGAAGATCGGGATCTGGAGCACGATCGGCAGGCAGCCGGCGAGCGGGTTGACCTTCTCGCGCTGATAGAGCGCCATGATCTCCTGCTGCTGGCGCGGGCGGTCGTCCTTATATTTTTCCTGGATGGCCTTCATCTTGGGCTGCAGCACGCGCATCGCCGCCATCGAGGCGAACTGCTTCTGCGCGATCGGGAACATCAGCGCCCGCACGATGACGGTCAGCAGGATGATCGCCACGCCGAAATTGCCGAAGGTCATGAACAGCCAGTGGAGCAGGTAGAAGATCGGCTTTTCGAACCACACGAACCAGCCCCAGTCGATCGCCCGGTCGAACTGGACGATGCCCAGCTCCGATTCATAGCGATCCAGCACCGCCACTTCCTTGGCGCCGGCGAACAGGCGCATGGTGGCGGTGGCTTCCTGTCCCGGCGCGACGGTGATCGGCGCCGCCGCGACATCGGCCTGATAGCGGCCGCCGACGCCCCGGAAGCCGCCGTCGACCGCGACCTTCTGGTCGGGGATCACCGCGGTCAGCCAATATTTGTCGGTAAAGCCGAACCAGCCGCCATTGGTCGCGAAGCGCTCGCCATTGGCACCGGCCTTGTCGAGGTCCTTGAAATTAATGCCATATTTCGCCGCGCCATCGACCGCCGCGATCGGTCCGGTGTGGAGCGTCCAGCTGCTGGGATCGGGCGAGACCCCGGTGCGCGAGACGAGGCCATAGGGGCGGAGGGTAACGGGCGTTTCCGCGCGGTTGATCACCGTCTGCTGCGCCGTGACCAGATAGTCGGCGTCAATGTCCAGGCGGATGACGAAGGTCTGCCCGTTGCCATTGTCCCAGCGCAGCGTCACCGGGCGGCCGGGCGCCAGCAATTCGCCGTCGGCGGTCCAGCGGGCATTGCCGTCCGGCAGGGTGACATTGTCCCCCGACCAGCCGACCTGAAGGAAATAGGCGTCGGCGGTGCCGGCCGGCGACAGGATGCGGATCGGCTGCGAATCCTTTTCGATGGTCTGGCGATGCTTCAGCAGGACGAGATCGTCGATGCGCGCGCCGACGAGATTGAGCGAGCCCTCGACCGCCGGGGTGGCGATTCGCACGCGCGGCGTTTCAGTGAGGACCTGCGCGCGATCCCGCAGCGCGGCGGGGGCGTCGGCGGTCGGGCTGATGCCGGGGCCGGGCAATGCCACGGGCTTGCCGTCGCGATATTCGACGGCGGGCTGATTGGCGGTGGGCATGATCCGGTCGGAAACCAGGCTCCATCCGAACAGCACCAGCGCCGACAGCACCAGCGCGACGATCATGTTGCGGCTGTTGTCCACCAGATCAGGTCCTTCGATCAATCATGCGGGTGCGGAACCGGGTCATGCCCCGATCCACCCCAGGGATGGCAGCGGCCGATGCGCTTCAGCGCCAGCCAGCCGCCACGCAGCGCCCCATAGCGCGATACCGCCTCGATCGCATAGGCCGAGCAGGATGGCGAGAAACGGCAGCTTGGCGGCAGCACCGCCGAGACGGTGCATTGCCACAGGCGGAACAGGGCGATCATGGCCCGCGCGATCATGGCCGGGCCGCCCGCTTCAGAGCCTTGGCAAGGTCGGCGCGCAGCTGCGCATAGGGTCGTTCAAGCCCGCTGGAGCGCGCGATGAAGACATGGTCCGCCCCGGCGACGCCGTCGCGCGGCAGCAGGTCGGCGGCCAGCGCGCGCAGGCGGCGCTTGGCGCGGTTGCGAATCACCGCGCCGCCGAGTTTCTTGGTTGCCGTGAAGCCGACGCGCATCACCTCATCCCCGTCGCCACGTGGCCGGACGAGCAGGACGAACCCCGGCGTGGGGGCGCGAGCACCATTGTTGGCGGCGAGGAAATCCTTCCTCGCCTTGAGCCGTTTCAGGCCGAAAGCCGCTTGCGCCCGCGTGCCCGGCGCGCCGCCAGAATCTTGCGGCCGCCCACCGTCGAGCTGCGATGACGGAAGCCGTGGCGCCGCTTGCGGACCAGCCGGCTGGGTTGATAGGTGCGCTTCATCGCTCATTACCCCGAATCTAAATATAAAAGGCCGTGCCTGCATCGGAACGGCCATATCCGGGGGCGCGGATAGGCAAGACGGGCCGCGAAGTCAATTAATCCCGTGGCCCGCGCATTCCCCGCAGCAGTCCCTTGTCGCACCAATAGCCGAGCTTCGGGAACCGGCGCTTGAACAGGACATAGCGCCGTTTCGCCCAACGCGAGCCGCGCAGCACGAGCGCGAGGCCGGCGGCGAAGACCAGGATGCCGCCCGGTCCCGGCAGAATTCCGACGATCGGCGCGGCAACGATCAGCAGCCATCCGGCGACGAGCTGGGTCATGCGCACCATGTCGGCGCCGCCGAGTCGCGTCGGGGTGGTTTCGGTCATGCGCGGGATATTGAGGCCCCGCGCCCGCCCTTCAAGCCGCGTGCGCCGCGCGTCGCGACGAATCGAAGGATGGCAGCGCCGCTTGGTTCGGCGGGCGACTTCGGGCTATGCGCCGCCGCCGGGGGAGACATAAATGGTCGCGCATGTGGCAACGGTGGCGTTTCTGGGGCTGGAAGCGCGTGCCGTCGATGTTCAGGTCCAGATCGCCAACGGCATGCCGGCCTTCAAGCTGGTCGGCCTGCCCGACAAGGCGGTGGGGGAAAGCCGCGACCGGGTGCAGGCGGCGCTGGCCGCGCTGGGCCTCGCGCTGCCGCCCAAGCGCATCACCGTCAACCTGTCGCCCGCCGATCTGCCCAAGGAAGGCTCGCACTATGACCTGCCGATCGCGCTCGGCATGCTGGCGGCGATGGGGGCGATTGATGCGGAGGACCTCGCCGGCCATGTCGTGGTCGGCGAGCTGGGGCTGGACGGGCGGGTGGCGCCGGTGCCGGGCGTGCTGCTGGCGGCGCTCCATGCGTCCGAGCGCGATCTCGGCCTGATCTGCCCGGCCAGCCAGGGCGGCGAGGCGGCGTGGGCCGGGCGCGTCGAGATATTGGCGGCGCCGGACATTCTGGCGCTGATGAATCATTTCAAGGGCAGCCAGATTCTGGGCGCGCCCGACCGCGTGCGGGCGGAGGCGGCGTCCGGCGGGCCGGACCTTGCCGAGATCAAGGGGCAGGAAACCGCCAAGCGCGCGCTGGAGATCGCGGCGGCGGGCGGTCATAATCTGCTTTTCGTCGGTCCGCCGGGTGCCGGAAAGTCGCTGCTCGCCGCCTGCCTGCCCGGCATCTTGCCGG
>CAZACH010000212.1:0-1615 GCA_964483275.1 uncultured Sphingomonadaceae bacterium
TCGTCTCGACCAGCCAGGAAGTCGACGTCGTCGTGCTGGAAGTCGACGAGGAGAAACGCCGGATTTCGCTGGGTCTCAAGCAGGCGCAGAACAATCCGTGGGAAGCCTTTGCCGAGAAGCATCCGGTCGGCTCCACCGTCGAGGGCGAGGTCAAGAACGCTACCGAGTTCGGCCTGTTCATCGGCCTCGACGGCGATGTCGACGGCATGATCCACATGTCGGACATCGCCTGGGGCGTGTCCGGCGAGGAGGCGTTGCAGCTTCACCACAAGGGCGAGACCGTCCAGGCCGTGGTGCTCGACGTCGATGTCGAGAAGGAGCGCATCTCGCTCAGCATGAAGCAGCTTGAAAAGGGCGTGCCGACCGGCGCGGCCGGTGCGGGCGGCCTGCGCAAGAACGAGGTCGTGACCTGCACGGTCGTCGAGGTTCGCGACGGCGGGATCGAGGTTCAGGTCCATGACGAAAATGGCCCGCTCGGCTTCATCAAGCGGTCCGACCTCAGCCGCGACCGCGACGATCAGCGTCCGGAGCGTTTCCAGGTCGGCCAGAAGGTCGACGCGCTGGTGACCGGCTTCGATCGGTCCAAGAAGCCGACCCTGTCGATCAAGGCGCTTCAGATCAGCGAGGAAAAGGAAGCCGTCGCGCAATATGGCTCGTCCGACTCGGGCGCCAGCCTCGGCGACATTCTGGGCGCCGCGTTCAACAAGGCGCGCGAAGACCAGAAGAACTGATCCTGCGATCCTTGTGAAAAAAGCCGGGCCTGCATCTTCGCGATGCAGGCCCTTCTTTTTGCCGGAATCGTCCCGCCCGCGGGGTCGGCTCCGCGTCCGGCCCGGTCGACAAACAGGCGGGCGGCAGGCGCTGCAACCAAATGCCATCCTCGCGGTTTTTCACGCTGGGACAATGTGATGCTTGACCTGCATAAGGTGATGCAGCGTAATGGACTTGTCGGGAGTCGGCTTTTTGTTTCACAGCTCCCAAAGCCTATCCTGGGGGAAACATCGTGATCAGGTCCGAGCTCGTTCAGAAGCTGGTGGATGAAAATCCACAGCTCAGCCTCAAGGAGGTGGACGCCATCGTCAGCACCATCTTCGATGCCATAATCGACCGGCTGGCCGAAGGCGGGCGCGTCGAGCTTCGGGGATTCGGCGCCTTCTCGACCCGGCCCCGCGCCGCGCGCACCGGCCGCAATCCACGAACCGGCGATGCCGTCGACGTCGAGGCCAAGCGTGCGCCCCATTTCAAGCCCGGCAAGGAAATGCGCGCGCGCCTGAACATGTGATCGCCGTCCCGCCCGATCGACGACGCTGGACGGCACGGCGTGCTTTATGGCACGACGTCGCGGTGCGGACGTGGCGAAACCGGTAGACGCAGCAGACTTTGATTGGAGTGCGCGCGAAGAAATTCGCGATGTAGAACCGCCCAAATTCGGGGAACGCTAAAGGCCTTTGGCCCATGCCAATCCCGAGCCAAGCCGCGCCCGGCGCGGAAGGTGTAGAGACTAGACGGGGGGCGCCTTCGGCCCGCAACGGCCATGGCGAAGGGATAGTCCAGACCACGAACGCCCGAACGGGCGGCGGCGAAAGTCGAAGTGGTACGAAAATCTGCTTCTCTT
>CAZACH010000212.1:1715-4225 GCA_964483275.1 uncultured Sphingomonadaceae bacterium
AGCGCGACCAGCACCATCGCCGCGCCCAGCAGGTCGGGCGCCGCCATATGCTCCCCGAACATCGTCCAGCCGATGGTGGCGGCGATGACCGGCTGGATCAGCAGGCACATACCCGCCACCACCGGCGTCAGGTGCGGCAGCGCGAACACCACCAGCCCCTGCCCGAAAATCTGGCGTGAAAGGGCGAGCACGATCAGCGGCCACCAGAGGGACGGAAGCAGCCGCCCTTCCAGCAGCAGCGCCGCGAGCAGCAGCACGGCGGCGCCGACCACGGAGGCAAGCGCGAGCGCGGGCAGGGACGCGATCGCGCCGCGCGCCCGCGACATGGCGATCAGGTAGACCGTGTAGAACATGGCCGCGAGCAGGGCGAGGCCGTCCCCGGCCAGCAGCACCGGGCTTGCCTGATAGGAGCGGCCGAGCAGCAGAAGCGTGCCCGCCGCCGCGAGCAGCAACGCCGCCGACACCATGCGGCCGGGCAGCCGCCGCGCAAGCATGAAGCCATAGGCCGCGAAGATGAAGCTGGTCATGTTGCCGAACAACACGGCATTGCCCAGCGTGGTGCGCATGATCGCGCCATGCCAGGCCATGAGGTCGAGCGCGAAGAACAGGCCGCCCAGCGCGATCCAGAGCAGCAGCGCGGGTGAGAGGCGCCCGAATCCCTGGCCCGTCATCCGGCACAGCAGCACGAGCAGCGGCGCGGCGATGATCAGCCGCCAGAATGCCGATGCAATCGGCCCGACATCGGCCAGCCGCACCATCCACGGACCGAAGGCGAGGCTCGCCGACCCGATCAGCATCGCCGGGAAGGCGAGCCGCGCCGGCGCGGGCCAGGGGGCGGACCTGTTCGACATGCGGGCCTTCCAGAAGCTTTTCAACGATTGGACGGGCCGCGCCGGCCGCACGCGCATGATGGAGACGCCTTCAGGAACTCGACAATTTCATCAGGATGATGCCGCTGACGATCAGCAGGCCGGCCAGCAGGCGCAGCGGGCTGGCCGCTTCGCCGAGCGCAATGACGCCGATGGCGAATGCGCCCACCGCGCCGATCCCCGTCCACACCGTATAGGCCGTGCCGAGCGGCAATGTCCGCATCGACCAGGACAGCAGCCCGAAACTCACGATCATGGCGGACAGGGTCAGGATACTGGGTCCCAGCCGCGAAAAGCCCGCCGACTGCTTCATCGCGGTCGCCCACACGATCTCGAACACGCCGGCAATGACAAGAACGACCCACGCCACGGCAGCCTCCGCAAAATGCGCCGCCGGGCCGTCCCGGTCTTGAATCCCCCAAGCGGGGCGGGAACGTGGTCGCCGCGCCCTTCATCTAGGTCGGATGATGAGCCGATGCAATCGCCCGTCACCGCGCAAAAAAGGGACCCGGTCGGTGACGACCGGGTCCATGCCAGGGAGGCGGCTGAGCAGGCGGCCTCCGGGGAGAGACGGGTGCCGGTGGGCCGGAGTCGTGCCGGTCCGGGTTGACCGGAACGACTCCGGATTATCCTTCGATCGTCCTGATGTCCGGCTCGCAAGATGAGTCCATCCGGTTCGGAACCACGCTGGGCCGGATCGACATCGGTTCAGGCCGGCATGGGCCGAATGTCGATCCGGCCTAGCCGTCCATGCTCCGCCAGAACTGTTCGAGCGACGGCAGGCGGCGACGGTCGGCCGCATCGGGGCCGGGATCGTCCACTCCGACGGGCGGCGGCGGCGGCGCCTCGTCCTGCGAACCTTCATGATCCTCGATGTCCAAGCCGGCCTCCCACCAATGGCGACGCCATTACCCTAGTCATTTGATAGGGATTATCATGCCGCTTTTGCTTGCCGCCCTGCAAGGACAACTATCGGACACGAAAAAGGCCTCCGCCAGATGGCGAAGGCCTTGTGTTTCGTGCCGCCCGCGAAGGCGACAATATGACGAAATCAGATGGTTTGCAGGTTGGTCGCCGCCGTCTTGCCGCGACGGTCGGTTTCAAGCTGGAAGCTGACCCGCTGGCCTTCGTCCAGGCTGTGGATGCCCGAGCGTTCGACCGCGGAGATGTGGACGAAGGCATCCGGCTGGCCGTCATCGCGCTGGATGAAGCCGAAGCCCTTCATGGCGTTGAAGAACTTGACCGTGCCGTCGACCCGCTCGCTGCTGACCTCACGCTCCTGGCCGCCACCGCCACGCGGCCCGGCGGATTCGGTGACCGGCAGGGGCTCGCCCTCGATCTTCAGTTCAGCGGCGGAAACCCGGCCGCCGCGATCCATGAGCGTGAATTCCAGCGGCTGGCCCTCGGCAAGACCCGTCAGTCCAGCCTGCTCGACCGCGGAAATATGCACGAACACGTCCTCGCCGCCATCGTCGCGGACGATGAAGCCGAAGCCCTTCTGGCCGTTGAAGAATTTGACGACACCGTGGGCCGTGCCGACGGGAACGCCGGGGTTGCCGCGCGGCGCGCCGCCGCCGAACCCACCGCCGCCGCCGCCATAGCCGCCACCGCCGCCATAACCACCGCCGCCGCCACCGCCGC
>CAZACH010000213.1:0-4221 GCA_964483275.1 uncultured Sphingomonadaceae bacterium
GTCGAAGGACGACAGCGCTAACCTTGCCACCCGTTCGGCACAGTGGGGTTGGAGGTTGGTGCTGTCGTCCTTCGACAGGCTCAGGACGAACGGAGGTGGGAGGTCGTGTTTTTACGGAGAAAGTGACCGACCCCCGGACGCCTTTCTAAAGAATCAAACTCACCCGCCCGCCCGCATGGCGCTCCAGCCGTCCGGCCAGCTCCAGTTCGAGCAACACCGTCTGCACGATGGCCGGCGGCAGTCCGGCGAGGCGGATGACCTCGTCCACCGCCACGGCGGTCGGCCCGAGCAGGTCGGTGACCGACTGCCGCTCGGCGCTGCTCGCATCGCTGGCGATCGGCCCCGCCGCGAACCCCGGCGCCTTGGGCGCGAACAGGCTGTCCCGACCGAGCGGCCCCAGCGTCTCGATCACGTCGTCGGCGCTCTGGACCAGCGTCGCGCCATCGCGGATCAGCCCGTTGCAGCCCTGCGCCCGCGGGTCGAGCGGGCTGCCCGGCACCGCCATCACCTCGCGCCCCTGGTCGGCGGCGAGGCGCGCGGTGATGAGGGAGCCTGACTTCGGCGCCGCCTCGACGATGACGACGCCGAGCGACAGCCCGCTGATGATCCGGTTGCGGCGCGGGAAGTGGCGCGCGGTCGGGCGGGTGCCGGGCGGCTGCTCGGCGACGACCAGCCCCTGCTCGGAGATCGCCGCCTGCAAATCCTCATGCTCCGGTGGGAAGACGACGTCGACGCCGCCCGCCACCACCGCCACCGTGCCGCCGGCAAGCGCGCCCTGATGCGCCGCGCCGTCGATGCCGCGCGCGAGGCCCGACACCACCGTCAGCCCGGCTTCGGACAGGCCGATCGCAAGCGCGCGGGAAAAGCGGATCGCCGCCGCCGAGGCGTTGCGCGCGCCGACGATCGCCACCGTCGGCCGGTCGAGCAGCGGCTGATGACCGTGGACGATCAGCACCGGCGGTGCATCGTCGACCTGATCGAGCAGCGGCGGATAGGGCGCGAGGCCACGGAAGATATGATGCGCGCCGATGCGCTCCACCACCGCCATCTCCGCGCTCGCCTCGCGCTCGCTGGCGATGCGCGGCGAGGTGCCGCCGCCACGCCGGGCGAGGTCGGGCAGGGCGTCGAGCGCCGCCGTTGCGCTGCCGAAGCGGGCGAGAAGTTGCTGGAAGCTGACCGGCCCGATCCGCTCCGAGCGGATCAGGCGCAGGCGGGCAAGGCGGTCGCGCGCGCCGCCGACGGGATCAGTCATGCGTCGGTTCGGCGTCCTTCTTGCCCGAACCCATGCGCGGCTCCGTCCCGGCCCGCAGCCGCGCGATATTGGCGCGGTGCTTCCACAGCACCAGCAGCGCCATGCCGCCAAGCAACAGGGCCGCGTCGGTCCGCCCGAGCAGCAGCGCGGCGACCGGCGCGGCGACGGCGGCGCTCATCCCGCCGACCGAGGAGATCCGGCTGGCCAGCGCCGCGCCGATCCAGACCAGCGCGAACACCAGCCCCGCCGGCCAGAAATAGGCCGCTGCGATGCCCAGCATCGTCGCCACGCCCTTGCCGCCGGCAAAGCGCAGCCAGACCGGATAGAGATGGCCCAGGAACGCCCCGATGCCCGCGAGCGGCGCGGCATCGGCCGGCGACAGGCAGCGCGCCAGCAGCACCGCCGCCGCGCCCTTGCCGACATCGAGCAGCAATGTCGCCGCCGCCAGCTTCTTGCTGCCGGTCCTTAGCACGTTGGTGGTGCCGATATTGCCCGACCCGATGCTGCGCAGGTCGCCCAGCCCGGCCGCGCGGGTCAGCAGCAGGCCGAACGGGATCGACCCCAGCAGATAGCCCACCGCCAGCCACAACCAGCCACTCGCCAACAAGGATTGCACCTAATGTTCCCTACCTGTTCCGGACGGGACCTTAGGAGCGTCCGTCCCGCCGCGCAATTCGTCCCTATGTGTTTTTCGCGCGTTGGTCGTGCCTTATTGCCGCTCCCGGCGGCGGCTTCTACAGGAATGGCCATGACCGATCGCCTGACCATCGCGCTTTCCCAGCTCAACCAGTCGGTGGGCGACCTCGCCTGCAATGTCGAAGCCATGCTTCATGCGCGGCAGGACGTCCCGGAGGCCGACCTCATCCTGTTCCCGGAGCTTCAGCTGATCGGCTATCCGCCCGAGGATCTGGTGCTGAAGCCCGCGCTGGCGGAACGCGCGGCGGCTGCGCTGGAGGAGCTGGCGGCGGCGACGGCGGACGGCGGCCCGGCGATGCTGGTCGGCACCATCGAGCGCGTCGAGGACCGGCTGTTCAACGCCATGGCGCTGCTCGACGGCGGCGCGGTCAAGGCGATCCGCCGCAAGCATGAGCTGCCCAATTACGGCACCTTCGACGAAAAGCGCCTGTTCGCCGCCGGCCCGCTGCCGGAGCCGGTCAATTTCCGGGGCGTGTCGATCGGCCTGCCGATCTGCGAGGATATCTGGTTCCCCGCCGTCGCCGCGCATCTGGCGAAGCAGGGCGCGGAGCTGTTGCTGGTCCCGAACGGCAGCCCCTATGAGCTGGACAAGGACGATATCCGCCTCGCCCTGGCGCGCGACCGGGTGCGGGAGACCGGCCTGCCGCTCGCCTATCTCAACCGCGTCGGCGGTCAGGACGAGCTGGTGTTCGACGGCTCCTCCTTCGTTCTCAACGCCGATGGCGAGCTGGCATTGCAGATGCCGGACTGGGAGGAGGCGACGCTGCTCACCGAATGGACGCGGGGCGAGGGCGGCTGGCGCTGCACGCCCGGCACCGTCCACGATCTCGATCCGGCGCCGGCCGACATCTACAACGCCATGGTGTTGGGCCTGCGCGACTATGTGAACCGCAACCGCTTTCCGGGCGTCGTGCTCGGCCTGTCGGGCGGCATCGACAGCGCCCTGACGGCGGCGGTCGCGGTCGATGCGCTGGGGCCGGAGCGGGTGTGGTGCGTGATGCTGCCGTCGCGCTATACCAGCCAGGACAGCCTCGACGACGCCACCGAGAATGCCGGGCTGCTCGGCGTGCGGCTCGACACCGTGGCGATCCCGCCGGCCGTCGCCGCCTTCGACGAGATGCTGGCGCCGCTGTTCGCCGAACGCAGCCCGGACCTGACGGAAGAGAATATCCAGTCGCGCATCCGTGGCGTGACGCTGATGGCGCTCAGCAACAAGTTCGGCCACATGCTGCTCACCACCGGCAACAAGAGCGAGATGAGCGTCGGCTATGCCACCATCTATGGCGACATGGCGGGCGGCTATTCGGTCATCAAGGACGCCTACAAGACCACCGTCTTCGCGCTGTCGCGCTGGCGCAACGCCAACCGCCCGTCGCTCGGCCTCGGCCCGGACGGGCCGGTGATGCCGGAGCGCATCATCACCAAGCCGCCCAGCGCCGAGCTGCGCGAGGATCAGAAGGACGAGGATTCGCTGCCGCCTTATGACGTGCTCGACCCCATATTGCAGGGACTGGTGGAGGAGGAGCTGTCCGTCGACGATCTCGTCGCCCGCGACTTCGACCGCGACACCGTCGCCCGGATCGAGCGGTTGCTTTACGTCGCGGAGTACAAGCGCCGGCAGGCCCCGCCGGGCGTGAAGCTCGGCCGCCGCAATTTCGGGCGCGACCGACGCTATCCCATCACCAACGGCTTCCGTTCGGCATGAGTGTCGTCACCCGTTTCGCGCCGAGCCCGACCGGGCGGCTGCACGTCGGTAATGTCCGCACCGCCGTGCTCAACTGGCTGTTCGCCCGCAAGCAGGGCGGTCGCTTCCTGCTGCGCATGGACGACACCGACCGCGAACGTTCGACCGAAGCCTTCGCGGAGGCGATCCGGGCCGACCTCGACTGGCTCGGCATGACGCCGGACGGGGAGGTGCGCCAGTCCGACCGGACGGATCTCTACCAGCGGATGTTCGACCGGCTGCGTGAGGCCGGCCGCGTCTATCCGTGCTACGAAACCCCGCAGGAACTGGACGTCCGCCGCAAGGTCCAGCTCTCCCGCCGCCTGCCGCCGATCTATGACCGCGCTGCGCTTGCCCTCACCGACGCCGACCGCGCGCGGCTGGAGGGGGAGGGGCGCGTGCCGCACTGGCGCTTCCGCCTCGACCATGAGTCGATGATCGAATGGCATGATCTCGTGCGCGGCCCCTCCCACCTCGCTCCGCGCCTCACCAGCGACCCGGTGATCCGCCGCGCTGATGGCAGCTGGCTCTATATGCTGCCCTCGGTGAG
>CAZACH010000214.1:0-4218 GCA_964483275.1 uncultured Sphingomonadaceae bacterium
GCCATAGCTGCCGCTGCCCGAGGCGCTGTCCCATTGTTCGGTCACCATGCGGCCATCGACCTGCCCCGTCCGCTCATAGCCGGTTTCGGTCTGGCGCGAGCTTTTGACGTCGAAGGCGCTGCCAAGCGCCGCGAGCGCCCCGGCGGCGGCGACATCGGTGATCGCCAGCGTCAGGCTGGCGTCGCCATTGGCGAAGCGCGCTTCCGCCTGCGAGCCGCCCATGCCGGCCGCCGCCGCCGATGAGCTGGAGATTTCGGTCCTCTGGAAACCGCCGGGCAGGCTTGTCGGCAGGAAGCCCTGCAAGACCATCGGATCGAGCGCGCTGCCCTTGGTGCCGGCCGCTTCCATGCGGCGGGTCGCCGCCTCCATCTCCCGCGACGCCGCCTCCAGCTTGCCGAGGTCGACCTTGCCCATGCCGGGCACGGTCACGGTGCCGCTCAATTCGCCGGGCCGATCCCCCCGTCCCGCGAACATGCCGGTTATGGGGGCGACCAGCGCGCCGATGACGAGCGAAACGACGATCATCGCGATCACGACGACGACGGTATAGCCCATCGCCTTGTCCTCCGGCGCCTTCATCAGCCGGGGCAGGCCCAGATAGAGCAGGTACAGGCTGTAGAGGCCCAGAATGGCCAGCCACGCCACCGCCGGCAGCAGCGCGAAGATGCCGGCGACCCAGGCGGCGGTGGCGGAATAGGCCGCCACCTTGAACGCCTGAACCCGGTTGCGCGTGGCACCGAAGGTCGGCGCCAGTCCATCAATGACCAGCGCCACGACATAGACGCCGACCAGCGTCAGCGCATATTGGATGATGGCGCCGCCGATCACCGACATCATCGACGGGCGGTAGGTGACGCCCAGCACCGAATGGCCGAACAGCAACGCGCCGATCAGTCCCGCGACGGCCGGAATGGCCGCCAGGATCAGCACATAATTGCGATAGATGTCGCCAATGGTCGTCGGCTCGGCCTCGATCCGCGGCCATTCCAGTTTCGGCTTCGTCAGGATGTTCTTGACCCTGTCGACCAGCCCGTCGGGCGTGCGCGCCCCCTCCAATTCGTCCATGCTTTTTTCCCCCGGCATTTCCGCTGGCGGAACGATAGGCTCGATTCGTCGCAACGCCAAACCCTATGAACGGCGGATACAGAATGGCTCGTGGACGTTGATCAACTCGCCGGGGGTGTAAAATCGCGGTAACAACATGTTTTTCAGGGTGGTGCAGATGCGTCGATGGAATAGCCTTGCCAAAAATTTTCTGGCTCTGACCTTGCTGACGAGCGGAACGGCCGCCTGCGCCAGGAATGATCCGCCCGCCACCGCCTCCGAACCGCCGGCGCAACATTCGTCGAGCGCGCTGGAAGACACCGGGCGGAAGGCCGGCGAGATCGTGACCCAGCCGGCCCGCGACGTCGGTCTCAGCAAGACCGAAATCTCTGAAATCCTTTTGAAATCGGCGGAAGACCCCTATAGCCTCACCGGCCTGCGCACCTGCAAGCAGCTTTCGGCCGCCGTGATCGAGCTTAATGGCGTGCTCGGCCCCGATTTCATCGCCGGCTATGAGAAAAAGGAAAATCGCGCCGGCAAGCTCGCCGAGGCGGGGGGCAAGACCGTCATCAACGCCTTCATTCCCTTCCGGGGCCTGGTGCGTGAAATCAGCGGCGCGGCGCCTGCCCAGCGCCGGCTGAATGCCGCGATCGACGCCAGCTTCGCCCGGCGCGGCTTCCTGCGCGGCATCCACCAGCAGCGCAACTGCAAGACCGGCTTCACCCCGCCCCCGCAGGCCGCCCCCGCAAAGAAATAACGGCCCGAACCCGATCCATCGTTCGCCCCTTGCGCGCGGGAACAGCGGCTATTCCGCCGTTGCTCCTGCGGCGCTCGCCGAACCGCGCCGCCTGCCGCACCCTATAAGCCGCGACGGATCGCCCCGGGCTTCTCGGCCGGCAAGTAAATCTAATTTGCAAATGACTCTCAATATCGTATGGAACCTCTCCAGCCGTCAGGCTCCGTCGAACCGGGGAGGACCATGTACGCATTCGTCGACCAGCCCGTGGCAAGCCTCTGCAACAGCGGCCGGTTCCTGTTGTGGGCCATGCGCGGCTGGAACCATGCGGCCGGACGCGCAACCTGTCCGCCGCTCTTGCTGCGGCAAGGGTTCGCCAGAACGGGCGCCTTGCCGGCGCTGGAGGATTTCCACAACGCCATGGCGCTGCTGGAGCGGGACGCGCGCGAACCGCTGGACTTCGCGCCGGTGGGCGAGGCCAGCATCCGGGAAGACGAGGCCGTGCTGATCAGCCTGTGGCGCGGCCTTACCGTCGATGGCCTCGACACCGTGTGCGCGACCCTGGCTCTGCTGGTCGACGAGGAGGGCGTGGCGCCGCTGCTGTTCGCCATGTCCCAGGCGAGCGCGCGGCTGGCCGCCGTGGGGTTCGACCTGTCCGGACTGACCACCTTGACCGAAAAGGAAGTGAAATAGCGTCATGAGCGATCGTATCGCCGCTTCGGCCACCCTCGCCCCCTCCGCCGCATTGACCGTGGAGGAGGTTCTCTCGGTCCGGCATTGGAACGAGCATCTGTTCAGCTTCTCGATCACCCGGCCCTCGTCCTTCCGGTTCCGGTCGGGCGAATTCGTGATGATCGGCCTGCCGGGCGAGGGCCGCCTGCTGCTGCGCGCCTATTCGATCGCCAGCCCCGCCTGGTCGGACCGGCTGGAATTCCTGTCGATCAAGGTGCCCGACGGTCCCCTCACCTCCCGCCTTCAGAAAATCCAGCCGGGGGACCATATCTATCTCGGCCGCAAGCCGACCGGCACGCTGGTCGCCGACGCGCTGCTGCCGGGCAAGCGGCTGTTCCTGCTTGCCACCGGCACCGGCCTCGCCCCCTTCCTCAGCATCGCGCGCGACCCGGACATCTATGAGCGCTTCAGCCAGGTGCTGCTAGTGCACAGCGTCCGGCAGGTCTCCGACCTCGCCTTCCGCGATGAGCTGGAAAGCCAGCTCGCCAGCGATCCGCTGGTGCAGGAGCAGGCGCTGCTCCAGTTCCACTACCTGCCGACGGTGACGCGCGAGCCGTTCCGCAATATGTGCCGCATCGACGCCCTGATCGACAGCGGCCGCCTGGTCGGACATCCGCTTCAGGGTCCCGCCAATTTCGATCCGGCAACCGACCGGATCATGCTGTGCGGCAGCATGGCGATGATCCGCGCGTTCGAAACCCGCTTCGAAGCGCTCGGCTTCCGCGAAGGCTCCAACGCCGCGCCGGGGGATTTCGTGATCGAACGCGCCTTCGTGAGCTGATCGCGGCTGCTTTTGGCGCGACCCCTTGTCCGGTCGCTCATGGGAGCGCACATATTCTCCCATGAAGACGATCCCGGCTCAGTGGAAAACGACCATTCTGGTCTGCCGCAAATGCTCCAAAAGAGCCGGGGGCGGCTTCGGAAAGGATGGCCATCAATCCCTGGCGAAAGCCCTGCGCGCCAAGGGGAATGGCAAGAAAGGCCGAAAGGCCAGTGCCGGCATCGTGGACATCGGCTGCCAGAAAGTCTGCCCGAAGAACGCCATTGTCGTCGTGGACACCGCGACGCCTCGGCAATGGCTGATCGTGCCGACCGGCACCGACATCGACGTCGTCGCCGAACGCCTCAATCTCGACGACGACCGGCAGGCGGAGTCTTGAGCTTGCGGGATGCGCGTTCCGCCCGCTTCGCGAAAGCCGCCGCCGATCCAGTGCCCGCTCCATCCTGATGGTTTCCGCCGCCGGGACCGGCTCGCCCGGTCATCGCGTTGGCGCGCTCACCCATGATTTGCGCCGGTCAGTCGTTGAAGAAGCGCCCTTCCGTGACCTCGCGGACGATGCCAGCGCGGATGGTGAAGTCGCCGAAATGCTCGCCGGGCTGTCGCTCGCGGGCATAGCGGCCGATGGCGTCGGCCAGCACTTCGAGGATCACCGGCTCCCCGACATTCTCGCGCACCATGCGGTTGAGCCGCTCGCCATGGAAACCGCCGCCGAGATAGAGATTATATTTGCCCGGCGCGCGTCCGGTGAAACCGATCTCGGCGATATAGGGGCGCGAGCAGCCATTGGGACAGCCGCTCATCCGCACCGTGATCGGCTCCTCTGAGAGGCCATTCTCGGCCAGGATCGCCTCGATCTTGTCGATCAGGCCGGGCAGGTAGCGCTCGCTCTCGGCCATGGCGAGGCCGCAGGTCGGCAGGGCGACGC
>CAZACH010000215.1:0-4217 GCA_964483275.1 uncultured Sphingomonadaceae bacterium
TTCATGGTCAATGCCGATGGCACCGGCGTCAAGGCCGACGACCTCAAGAACGCCGTCACCGCGGTTGGCTTCAAGCGGCTGGAGAAGCTCGCGCGCTGAGCGCCGGCGGGCCGCCGGCCGGCCTCATCGAGCATGAAACAGGCTCCGTCCTTCCCACCGCCGGCCTTCCCACCACCGTTCGTCCTGAGCCTGTCGAAGGACGGCAGCACCAGCTTGCGGGCTCCGCTTCGGACCTTGCGGGTGGGAAAGCCTGCGCTGTCGTCCTTCGACAGGCTCAGGACGAACGGGGTCTGGACGGGGCCGCTGTCCAAGGAGGCGGTGCCCATCCAACACATGATGCCTAATCCTCGGGCATACCCAGGACGATCAGATTGGTGGCCAACCGGTCCACCTCCGTCCAGTCATGCGTGACATAGAGGATCGGGCGTTGCAGCTCGTCGCGGACGCGCTCGATCACGGCCATGATCTCCTCCCGCCGGACCGGGTCGAGCGAGGCCAGCGGCTCGTCCATCAGCAGGAAGCGCGCGCCTGACAGGAGGGCGCGGCCGATGGCGACCCGCTGTGCCTCCCCGCCGGACAGGGTGGCGGGCCAGCGGTCGAGCAGATGGCCGATGTCCAGGAACTCCACCGCCTCCTCCATGCCCAGCCAGCGTCGGCTCGGCGGCACCAGCCGCATGCCATAGCGCAGGTTCTCGCGGACCCGGCGGTGAAGGAACAGGCGCATGTCCTGGAAGATATAGCCGGCGCGGCGCTGCTCCGGCGGTATGTCGATGCGTTGCGCGGAATCGAACAGCACCTCGCCGTCGACGATGATATGCCCGCGATCCGGCGTCAGAAGGCCCGCGACCATGTTGAGGATGCTGGTCTTGCCCGCGCCCGAGGGGGCGTAAAGGGCGGTGAGGCCGGGGCCGGTGGAGAAGGTCGCGACGATATCCGTCCGCCCCAGCCGCCGCTCGACATCGACGTCAAAGGACATGGCCGCCCCTGCCGGCGCCGGCCCGCCGCGCCAAGGTTTCGGACAGGATCAGGGCGACCAGCGACAGCAGCACCGAGCCGATGGCAAGGCGCATCACCGACAGGTCCGCCCCCGGCGTCTGGAGCGCCGAATAGATGGCGAGCGGCAGGGTGCGCGTCTCGCCCGGAATGTTCGACACGAAGGTGATCGTCGCGCCAAATTCGCCGAGCGCCCGCGCGAAGCCCAGGACGATGCCGGCGCCTATGCCCGGCGCGCAGAGCGGCAGCGTGATGCTGGTGAAGGCGTGCCAGGGCGTCGCGCCCAGCGTCCGCGCCGCCGCCTCCAGCCTGCGGTCGACCGCCTCGATCGACCGGCGGATAGCCCGCACCATGAGGGGCAGCGCCATCACCGCCGCCGCCAGCGCCGCGCCGGTCCAGCGAAACATCAGCGTGACGCCGAACCATTGTTCCAGCCACGTGCCGATCGGGCCGGCGGGTCCGAAGGCGATCAGCAGCAGCCAGCCGGTGACGACCGGCGGCACGACCAGCGGCAGGTGGACGATGCCGTCGAGCAGGATTCGTCCGGGAAAGCGGACGCGGGCCAGCACCCAGGCAAGCGCGAAGGCCACCGGCAATGCGCCCGCCACCGCGACGAGGCCGGCCTTCAGGGATAAAAGGATGATCTGCAACTCGACGGGCGTGACGATCATCGGGGAATCATCGACCCGGTTTCGGCGGAAGGTTCGTGGCGGCCAGCGTCAGAGGGGGGATGGGCCGGGCAATCGCCGGGGCGGAGGCGATCGCCCCCGGCAAGCACAATAATCAGGCGTTGCAAGTTCCACCCCCGAACACGATCCGGCCACTGTACAGAATTGGCCGGAACGGTGCCAGTGCGGGGGAAGGGCCTCCGTCTCTTTTATGCCGCTGGCGTCATCCGCACGCGATATTATGTGGCAACCGCCGTTTTCTGCATGCTCTGCATGATCTCCAGCTTCTGGCGATAGCTGGCCGCCATGGTCTGGTGGATGCAGCGCGTGGCGGGATCGCGGGCCTGGGCCGCAAGCTCTCGTTCGGCCTTTTCGCGCTGGGCGAAATAGGCCACTTCATGGTCGATGGACACGGCTTTTCCTTTCGGAAAATCTGGTTGGGAGGGGCGGGGGAGAGTGAGCCTCCAGCCACCCCCGATCATGTGGACAAGACTAGCCCGTCCGCGCCTGCTTGGCCAGCCTGAACGGCGGATTACATGTCGTGACAGACCCGTTTCGATCTGATTCGAGGGGCGGGCCGCGCATCCCTGGATTGAAAAGGCAGGATAATTCGCCTTGATCCGAAAGGTCGTTTCGGGCGCGATTTGTCCTGTTTCGGGACAGTTCAGAACCAGTTTTCTATTGCGACTCGGCGTCGACGGAGCGAGCGGCCGCTTGCCGCCCTGACTTGACTCGCCTTCTCTCCGTGCGGATATATAAGAACATATCGGGAACATTTATGGGTGAGTCGGCAAAACGGATTCAGGAATTGCAGCAGCGCGTGGCGCGGCTCGCCGGGCGCGGGCAGGGGCGCGAGACGGCATTGTTCCAGTTGGGCCATGCCGATGCGGATGGCTTTCTTGGCGGCGGGCTGGGGCGCGGCCGGCTGCACGAGATATTCGTGACGCACGCCGGGGAGGTCGGCAGCGGGGCCGGCTTCGCGGCGATGCTGGCCAGACGGGCGCTGGAAGCGGACGCGGCCCTGCTGTGGCTGAGGACGGACAGGACAGGCGGGCTTGGCGGCGGACTATATGCGCCGGGCCTTGCCGAGATCGGCATTAATGTGGGGTCTCTCATCCTCGGTCTGGCGCCGGACGAGGCCGCCCTGCTGCGCAGCGCCGTTGATGCGGCGCGGTGTGCGGCGCTGGGGGCGGTGGTGATCGACTGTCCGGGGTCGGCGCGGCTGCTGGACCTCACCGCCAGCCGGCGGCTGGCGTTGGCGGCGGAAAAGTCGGGCGTCACCCTGTTGCTGTTGCGCGGGGCGGCGGAACCGGCCGCCAGCGCCGCCGAGACGCGCTGGCTGGTCGGCGCGGCGCCGTCCGAGGCGCTCGACGCCAATGCGCCGGGCCGGACGATGCTGGATGTGGAATTGCAGCGCCGCCGTGGCGGTCCCGCCGGCCGGCGGTGGCGCGTGGAGTGGGATCGTGACCAGAGATGCTTCCGGGACCCGGCGCTTCCTCGCCCTGTGGTTCCCCTTCCTGCCCGCCGACCGGCTGGCGATCGAGCGCCGCAGGAATGGCGGCTCACCGCCTGAAGCGGCGTCTCCGTTGGCCCTGATCGAGAAGGTCGGCGGGGCGATGAGGCTGGCGGCGGTGGACGCGGCGGCGCAGGCGCTGGGCCTCGCCCCCGGCCTCGTGCTTGCCGATGCCCGCGCGCGGGTGCCGGAGCTAGAGGCGGTGGGGCATGACCCGATGGCCGACCAGCTGTGGCTGGAGCGGCTGGCCGAGGGCTGCGGGCGCTATTCCCCGATCGTCGCGCTGGACGGGGCGGACGGGCTGCTGATCGACATCACCGGCTGCGCCCATCTTTTCGGTGGGGAGGGGGCGCTTGCCGTCGATGCCGAAGCGCGGCTGAGGCGGTTGGGCATGGCGGTGCGGCACGCCGTCGCGGGCACGCCGGAGGCCGCCCATGCGCTCGCCCGTTACCAGACTTTGCCCGCCGCCGACGAGGCCGGCGCGATCCGCCGCCTGCCGGTGGCGGCGCTGCGCCTCGATCCCGAAGCCGAAACCGGATTGAGGCGGGCCGGCCTCAAGACCATCGGCGATCTTGTCCACCGCCCCGCCGCCGCGCTTGCCGCGCGTTTCGGGGCGGAGGCGGCGATGACGCTGCGCCGCCTGCTGGGGGAGGCGGACAGCCGGCTCACCCCGCGCCGTCCGCTGCCCGCGCTGGTGGTGGAGCGGCGCTTTGCCGAGCCGATGGCGCGAACGGACGATGCGCTGGCGGTGATCGGCGAGCTGGCCGGCGAGATGGCGGAAACGCTGGAGCAGCGTGACGAAGGTGGCCGCGCTTTCGAGGCCACACTGTTTCGCACCGATGGGCTGGTGCGCGGGCTGGCGGTGGAAACCAGCCTGCCGACGCGCGAGCCCGCCGCCGTGATGCGCCTGTTCCATGAACGGCTGGAGCAGCTCAGCGACCCGCTCGATCCCGGCTTCGGCTTCGATCTGGTGCGTCTGGCGGTGCCGGTGGCGGAGCCGCTGGCCGCCAGCCAGCTTCGTCTGGAAGGCGGCGCGGTGCGCG
>CAZACH010000216.1:0-4130 GCA_964483275.1 uncultured Sphingomonadaceae bacterium
ACCGCCGACGCCGGCGGCACCACCATCGCCTGGTCCCTGCGCAAGGCGGGGTGAAACGGGGCGCAGGAATACGCCTTCCCCTTCCCCTTCCCCTTCCCCTTCCCACGCTCCGTTCGTCCTGAGCCTGTCGAAGGACGACAGCGCAGGCCTTCACGCCCGCAAGGCCCGGAGCAGGCCCGCAGGCTGGTGCAGTCGTCCTTCGACAGGCTCAGGACGAACGGAGGTAGGGAATACGCGCGCCGTGCCGGGACAGGTCGAGATTCAGTTCAGGCCGGCCTGGGCCGATGGCGATCCGCCCTAACCCGCCAGCATGGTCGCGCCGACCACCTTCACGCCGATATCCTCAAGGCTGTTGATCATCCGCGTCGCCGCGCCGATGCGGGTCTGGCGCTCGCGCGTTACCACGATGGCGCCTTTCGCGGCGGCGGCGATGATCTGGTAATCCGTGCCTTCGCTCGCGGCCGGCGTATCGAACAGCACGATCTCGAAATTCTCGGCGGCTGACCGGGCCAGCTCCTCCAGCGACGGACGGAGCAGCAGTTCCTGCGGGTTGGGTGGCAGGCCGCCCACCGGAATCACCGTCAAGGTGTTGAAACCGTTGACGCTGTAATAGGCGGCTTCCTCGACCCGCCCGCTGAGATAGCCGGACAGGCCATAGCGATCGTCCAGGCCGAACAGGCTGTGCTGGCGCGGATCGCGCATGTCGGCATCGACCAGCAGCGTCCTCAAACCGACCTGCGCGAAGCAGATGGCGAGGTTGGCCGCCACGGCCGAGCGCCCCTCCCCCTTTTGCGCGCTGACCACCGCCAGGGTGCGCGGCACGCCCGACTTCCTGAACCACTTCATGGTCAGCGTATTGCGCAGCGAGCGGAATTGCTCCGCCTCCCGCGACTGGGAGCGATGGACCATGACGAGGTCGTCATGCAGCTCGCGCCGCCCGGCACGCCCCGGCACGGCGAACTGCACCGCGAGAACCTCTTCGAGCGCTTCGGGCGAGATCATCCCGAGCTCGACCGCCGCCTCGCCGAAGCGGATGCCGCGACCTTCGCGATAGAGCGAGATTTCCTCGGCCTGCGCGGCCGTGATGATGCCCGCCTTGAGGAGCATGCCGCCGACCGAGCGCGGGTCGGAGAAATGCTCGACGCCGTCGCCGCTTATGGATGAGACATAGACCATCAGGAGGTTCCCGGCTTGGGCAGGTAACGTCGCAGCGCCGCGCCGATCTGCAACTGTGGCGGCGCGCTGAGCGCGATGGTGCCGAGGTTGGGAATGCCGAGCCACGCCTCGTGATCGTCCGCGCTGCGCAGCCGCTGGTCGGACAGCTCGGTGACGATCGCGGCAGCGCCGCCGATGACCGCGCCGAGCACCAGCCCGAGCAGCATCATCAGCACCGGGCGCGGCCATGCCGGGTTCTGGGGCGCGACCGCCGCCGCGAGAATCGCGACGTTGGTCTGGCTGCCCTGCCCCATGATGCCGAGTTGGGCGCGGCGGGCGACGATCTGCTCATAGATCTGGCGCAGATTGTCGACATCCCGCTGCAACAGCACCAGTTCGCCGCGATCGGAGCGCGCATCAATGACGCGCTGGCGCTGCTCGGCGACGGCGGCGGCGAGCGCGCCGACGCTCTGCTCGCGCTGGGCGGCGGCGGTCGAGGCGGTCTGCGCGACGAGCGCGCGCTGCGTCTCCAGCTGCTGGCGGAGCGCGGAAATCTGGCCGTTGAGCTGGACCATATCGACATTGTTCGGCCCCGCGACCTGCGCGAGCTGCCGGCGCTGCGCCTCCAGCTTGGCGAGTTCGGCCTGGATGCCCTGGATCACCGGGCTGGCCATCGCGTCGGGCAAGGCACCGCCACCAGTGCGCGCCGCCGACTGGGCGCGTTCCGCCTGCGCCTGCGCCAGCTGTGCCGACAGGCTGCTGAGCCGGGCGACATCGGCATCGGTCTGGTCGCTGTCGGCCGAAACGCCGAGTTCGCGCTGGCGGGCCGCCAGCTTGTCCTGCGCCGCGACCAGTTCGGTCTTCACCTCGTCGGCGCGCTGCTGGTACCAGCCGGCCGACTGGCGCGCCGGCTCGACGACCAGTTGCAGGCTGACGTCCCGATAGGCCTGGGCGAAGGCATTGGCGACACGCGCCGCCGCGTCGGGATCCTTGGCGCTGTAGTTGATGGAGATGACGCGCGAGGTCGTCGACGGCACGAGGTTGAGGCCCCTGCCGAGCTTGCCGACCAGATATTGCTCTATCGTGCCGGTCGCGCCCGATGCGACGAATTCCTGCCGCGCCGCCGGATCGCCGGCGAGGCGCAGATTCTCCACCACTTTCTGGCGCACCGCCGTGCTGCGCAGGATATCCATCTGGGTCGTCAGATAGTCGGACGCGAGCTGTTCCTGCGGCGCCACGGCACCGTCCAGCCGTTCCGGCGCGCGCACATCGACCAGCACCTGCGCGGTCGCCTGATAGACGCGTTCGCTGAACATGGCCCACGCAAAGGCAAGCACCAGCCCCAGCGCCGCGCCGGTCGCGAGCATCAGCCAGCGCGCGCGGAGCAGCCGGAAGAACTGGAGGAAGGTCACCGCGCGCGCCCCGCCATCAGAACCACCGCGCGCCGACGACGATGAGGTCGCCGGCCATCACGGGGACATTCTGCTTGACCGACTTGACCTTGACCGGCGTGCCGTCGGCATCGTTGCGGGTCACGCTGATCCGCGAATTGCTGCCACGCGGCGTCAGCCCGCCGCCAAGCGCGATCGCCTGGCCGATGGTGAGGCCCGGCGTCAGCGGGTAGGCGCCGGCCTTTGCGACCTCGCCGGAAATATAGAAGGTCGCGGGCTCCTGCATGAAGATCTGCTCGCCGGCCAGGACCGGCCGGTCGCGTCCGCCGGAGATCAGGTCGCGGACCGTGAACTCCTCGCGATGCTGCTTGCCGCCCTGATCGCTGATGGCGGTGACGATCATTCCCGGCGAACCGAAATTGGCCCCGGCGCGCGCGAGCACATCGGCAATCGACATGCCCGGCTTGTCGAGCGGAATGACGCCCGGCCGGGATACGGCGCCCAGCACGGCCACGGTCTTGCTGCGATATTCGGTGATCAGCACGTTCACGCTGGGGTTGAGGAAGACGCCGCGGCTCTTCAGCAAACCGGCGATGCGCTCGCCCGCCTGTGACGGATTGAGCCCGGCAACCTCGACATCGCCAAGCTGGGGAATGACGATGGTGCCCCGGTCCGATACGCGCGCCGTGGTTTCGAGATCGGGCGCGCGATAGACGGTTATCTCAAGAACGTCGCCGGGACCGATCTGATAGTCCGAGGGCTGCTGCGCCATCGCCGGGGCCGGAAAGGCGGCCGCGACCATGGCCATCAGGACGAACGCCAGCATGTGGGCGAAGCGCGGGCGAAAACCGGCAATTCTTTCAACGATCATACGCATAGGCCAAGACATTACACCCGTTCCGCCCAAAACATATAGACTTCCAGACTGGTTCACAGCCTGTTCCGTTTCGGGAGGGACGGGTGAATCAGAGCTGAAGCACCGCGCGGCGGGAGGCCTCAATAGCAGCCCCGCGCCACCACCACGGCCGGCACCGTGCGTGCGATGATCCAGGTGTCGAAAAGCACCGATTTGGTGCGGGCATAGGTGACATCCATCTGCACACGCTCGGCATAGCTGACATCGTTGCGCCCGCTGACCTGCCACAGGCCGGTCAGGCCCGGCCGAACCGAGCAGTAGTCAGGGAAGAACTCGCCATAGCGCTCGATCTCCGCCGGCACGATGGGCCGTGGGCCGACAACGCTCATATGCCCCGCGAGCACATTCAGAAGCTGGGGCAGCTCATCGAGGCTGAGCTTGCGGAGGATGCCGCCGAGCGGCGTGATGCGCGGATCGTCGCGCAGCTTGAAATCCTTGGCCCATTCGGCGCGCGCGGTCGGCGAGGACGCCAGCAGGTCGGCCAGGATCCGATCCGAATCGACGTGCATGGTGCGGAACTTCAGGCACGGGAACATCTCGCCATACCGCCCGACTCGCCGATGGGCGAAGAGAATCGGCCCCCGGCTGGTCACCGCCATGCCCAATGCGAGAATCACGATGAGGGGTAGGAAGACCACCAGTGCGATCAGCGCGATGATTATGTCGAA
>CAZACH010000217.1:0-4031 GCA_964483275.1 uncultured Sphingomonadaceae bacterium
GTGAGGCGGGCGACATAGGCTTCGGTCGCCGGGCGGTCGCCATGGGCGCGCAGGTCGGGGACGCGCAATACGTCCGCCATCAGCAGGTCCGCGACGGTGAAACGATCGGCGGCGAGCCAGTCGTGCTGGCTCAGGATCGCTTCGAGCTGGGCGAGGCGCTTGTCCATCCAGTCGGTGAGGCCGTTGTCGGCGTCGCCGGACATTTTCAGGAACCACCAGGGGACCGTCACCATCTCGATCGAGTTGAGGGCGGCGATGACCCATTGCAGCGTTTCCGCCTCGCCATGGGCATCGCGCGGCATCAGCTTTTCGCTCTTGCGCGCCAGATGCAGCAGGCAGGCGCCACTCTCGAAGATCGGGACATCGCCGTCCGATAGATAGGGAACCTGGCCGAAGGGCTGCCTGTCGAGATGGTTGGTCTCGCGGCCTTCCAGCGGGACGGTACGCATCTCATAGGCGAGATCGGCTTCCTCGGCCGCCCAGCGCAAACGCAGGTCGCGCACGAAGCCGCGCGGGGCGGTGGGAACCCAGTCATAGGTCCAGATCGTCAACGTCTCGGCCATGTCTGTTGCCTCTGCTTTCGCTGAACCGGTGCCGCCCCCCACTTCCGTTCGTCCTGAGCCTGTCGAAGGACGACAGCGCGGCGTTCGAGACCCGTGCTGAACGGATGACAGGATCAGTGCTGTCGTCCTTCGACAGGCTCAGGACGAACGGAGACCATTTAACGCAGGAATGCTTTAACGCACAGCGCGTCAGTTCCGCTCCTTGGTGCGGGCGAAGCGGATCGTGGGGTTGCGGCTTTCGGTGTAGTTCAGCTCCCACGCGTCGCGGGCGAGATAGACGGGCGCGCCGTCGCGGTCCGTCGCCATCGAGCCGCGGTTCATCTCCATGAAGGCGTCGAGTGCGGCGGGGTCGTCGGCGCTGATCCAGCTTGCGGTTTCCCACGGCGAGGCCTCGAAGCCGGCGTCGACCTTATACTCGGCCTGAAGCCTTGAGATCAGCACGTCGAGCTGGAGCTGGCCGACGACGCCGACGATCCACTGCGAGCCGATAGCGGGGTGGAAGACCTGCGTCACGCCCTCCTCGGCCATGTCGTTGAGGGCGTTTCGGAGCTGCTTTGTCTTGGTGGGGTCGCCGAGGCGGATGCGGCGCAGGATCTCCGGCGCGAAGTTGGGCAGGCCGGTGAAGGTGACATCGACTCCCTCGGCCAGCGTGTCGCCGACGCGCAGCGTGCCGTGGTTGGGAATGCCGATGATGTCGCCGGGCCATGCCTCCTCCGCCAGCTCGCGGCTCTGGGCGAAGAAGAAGATCGGGCTGTGTACCGCAATCGGCTTGCCGGTCGACATCTGGGTGAGCTTCATGCCGCGCCGGAACTTGCCGGAGCAGAGCCGCAGGAAGGCGACGCGGTCGCGGTGCTGCGGGTTCATGTTGGCCTGCACCTTGAAGATGAAGCCGGTGACGGCGGGGGCGTCGGGCGAGACCGGCTCCGGCCGGGCCGGCTGGGCGCGCGGCGGCGGGGCGTGGGCGGCGATGGCGTCGATCAGCCCCTCGACCCCGAAATCCTTGAGCGCGCTGCCGAAATAAACGGGCGTCAGGTCCCCATGGCGATAGGCGGTCTCGTCGAAGGGGGCATAGCCGATCTTCGCCAGCTCCGCCTCCTCGCGCAGCAGGGCGGCGCCGTCGGCGGAGATCAGGCCGTCGAGCGCCGGGTCGTCGAGGCCGGTCAGCTGCGTCGCATCGCCCTCATAGGCGCCGGTCGCGTCCTGCGCCGGACGGAGCAGGCGGTCATGGGCGAGGTCGTACAGCCCCTCGAACGTGCCGCCCATGCCGACCGGCCAGACCATCGGCGCGACGTCGAGGGCGAGCTTGTCGGCGACCTCGTCGAGCAGGGAGAAGGGCTCGCGGCCCTCGCGGTCGACCTTGTTGATGAAGGTGATGATCGGCACCGAGCGCAGGCGGCAGACCTCGAACAGCTTGCGGGTCTGCGCCTCGATGCCCTTGGCGGCGTCGATGACCATGACGGCGCTGTCGACGGCGGTGAGCGTGCGGTAGGTGTCTTCCGAAAAATCCTCGTGGCCCGGCGTATCGAGCAGGTTAAAGGTGATGCCGTTCCGCTCGAACGTCATCACCGATGAGGTGACGGAAATGCCGCGCTGCTGCTCGATCTTCATCCAGTCCGACCGGGCGCGGCGGTTCGCCCCGCGCGCCTTGACCTCGCCGGCAAGCTGGATGGCGCCGCCGAACAGCAGCAGCTTTTCGGTCAGCGTGGTCTTGCCGGCATCGGGGTGGGAGATGATCGCGAAGGTACGGCGGTCGGGTCGGGCGGAATCGGTCATGACCGGCGGCCACTAGCAGGCGGCCGGCGAAAAGCCCAATGCTGATGCAGCGCCCGTGGCGGTTTGATCGCGGGCGTGAACCGGCTAAGGCTCTCGCCAGCCACTATCTGAACGAGGATCCCATGACCGAATACAACACCCTGCTTGTCGAACGGCACGATGCGGTGCTGCTGGTCCGCCTGAACCGCCCGCAGGCGCTGAACGCGCTCAACACCGAGGTGGCGGCCGAACTGCGCGCGCTGTTCCATGATTACGACCATGACGACAGCCTGCGCGCGCTGGTGCTGACGGGATCGGAAAAGGCGTTCGCGGCGGGTGCGGACATCAAGGAAATGGCGGACATGAACTTCGCCGACGCCTATACGAAGAACTTCTTCGCCGACGACTGGAACGCCGTGGTCGCGACCCGCAAGCCGTGGATCGCGGCGGTCGCCGGCTTCGCACTGGGCGGCGGTTGCGAGCTGGCGATGATGGCGGACTTCATCATCGCCGCCGACACCGCCAAGTTCGGCCAGCCGGAGATCAAGCTGGGCGTCGCCCCCGGCATGGGCGGCTCGCAGCGCCTGACCCGCGCCATCGGCAAGGCCAAGGCCATGGAAATGTGCCTGACCGGCCGCATGATGAATGCCGAGGAAGCGGAGCGTTCGGGCCTGGTGTCGCGCGTCGTGCCCGCCGACGGGCTGGTCGAGGATGCGCTGAAGACCGCGCAGGCGATCGCCGGCATGGGGCCGATCGCCGCCATGGCCAACAAGGAGATGGTCAATGCCGCGTTCGAGACGACGCTGGCGCAGGGCATCGTCTTCGAACGCCGCCTGTTCCACTCGCTGTGCGCGACCGAGGACAAGTTCGAGGGCATGAAGGCCTTCGTCGAGAAGCGTCCGGCCAACTGGAAGGGCCGCTGAGGCTGACCGTCCCGGCATGAAACAATCCCCGCCCGGCGCTCGTTGGGCGGGGATGGACGTGACGGCACGGCGAATTGGCAACGCAATGCGCGGACGGCGCGCGTGCGACTGATCGCCCATCTCTCCGACCTGCATTTCGGCGCGGAAGACCCGGCGGTGGTCGACCGGCTGCATGTCTCGTTGGCCGAGCACCGGCCCGATCTGGTGGTGGTGTCGGGCGACCTCACCCAGCGGGCGCGGGTGGCGCAGTTCCGCGCGGCCGATGCCTTTCTGAAACGGATCGAGGCGGAAGGGCTGCCGGTGCTGGTGGTGCCGGGCAATCACGATGTGCCGCTCTACGACATTTTCCGGCGCTTCCTCGCGCCGTTGAGCCGCTATTGCCGGATCATCGCCAAGGGGCGGAGTGGCTGGTTCCACGATGGCGAGATCGCGGTGCTGGGGCTACACAGCCCGCGCTCCCTGACGATCAAGGACGGTCGTCTGTCACGCATGCAGATCGCCGAGATCGAGCGCTGCTTCACCGACCTGCCGCATGACACCATCCGCCTGCTGGTGACGCATCATCCGCTGGTCGAGCTGCCCGACACGGAGGAAGGGGAGGTGCATCGCGCCGCTGAGCGGGGGGAGGAGGCGGTTGCCGCCGCGCGGGCCGCGCATGTCCATCTGTTGCTCGCCGGCCACCATCATTCGGTGCATGTCGACCTGTCCGTTGCCCAGCGGTCGGAGGATCGCAGTCTGCTGGTCGTTCAGGCAGGCACGGCGACTTCGGTCAGGCGCAGGGGGGAGGCGAACA
>CAZACH010000218.1:0-4009 GCA_964483275.1 uncultured Sphingomonadaceae bacterium
GCTGCTCGCCGGCCATCATCATTCGGTGCATGTCGACCTGTCCGTCGCCCAGCGATCGGAGGATCGCAGCCTGCTGGTCGTGCAGGCGGGGACGGCGACGTCGGTCAGGCGCAGGGGGGAGGCGAACAGCTACAACCTCATCCGGCTGGCGCAGGGCGTGCTGGTCATCGACGTGATGACCAGCGAGGCGGGCGGCCCGTTCGCGGCCGCCGCCGCCCACGAGTTCCGGCTTGACGAGAATGGCTGGCGACGCCCCGAAACGCGCGTCGCCCAGCCTCAATAATAGTCGTCGTAATAATAGTCGCGGTCGCGCCAGTAGCCGCGCATGACCTCGCGGATCAGGCCGCTGGTGAGGGCGACGAGCAGCAGGTCGTCATGATAGCGGATCCAGCCGAAGCCGCTCGGCGGGCGATGCAGGCCGTAATAGCCGTAATTGCCGATCAGATAGGGATTCCAGCCACCGCTGCCCCACCAGTCGCGGGGGATATATTGCCCACGACCCCATGAACGATAGGGCCAGCTATAGAAGTTCGGCCGGCCATAGCCGTAGCGGCCGGCATGGACGTAGCGATTGCGGTCCTGATAGCGCTGACGGTCGTAGCGATACCGGTCGCGGTCGTAGCGATAGCGTTCCCGGTCATAGCGGTAGCGGGCGTCGTTATTCGCCCAGCGGCGGTCGTTATCCCGCCAGCGTGGATCGGTGCGGTTCGACGCGCGCCGGTCATTGTCCAAGCGGCGGCGGTCGTCATTGCCCGACCAGCGCGGGTTGGCGTCGGCCCGGCGCCGGTCGTTGCCCGCCCAGTTGCGGTTACGCTCGTCGCGCCGCTCCATGCGGTCGCGGTTCGCCACGGCGTCGCGGCGCGGCTCCGCCCGTTGCGCGCGCGGCTGGGTGCGGCTGGCGTTGTTCTGCCAGTTGGCGCGCGCCTGCGGACGGGCGGGGCGGGCGGTGTCGCGGCTCGGGCGATTGTTGTTGGCGCGCGCGGCGCGGTTGCCGCTGTCGTTCGACCAGCGTGCGCCGCCCTGATCGCCGCGGCCGCCCCAGTCCCGCTGGGCCATTGCCGGTGTCGTCAGCAAAAGCGCGGCTGCCAGGGCCGTCATCAGCTTATGCATCTCAGTTCTCCTGAGTCCTCGGGCCATGCCGAGGCTACAGGGGAATGATCCGGGAGTCGCCGTGAACTAGCGCTTAACTGGGGGAACGGAGGAATTCGGACATTCTAACCCACCTCCCCACCTCCGTTCGTCCTGAGCCTGTCGAAGGACGCTGGCACTGTCGTCCTTCGACAGGCTCAGGACGAACGGAGGTGGGATGGCCCCGGAAGGGACCCGAGGGCGGGGCATTGGCCGCCGCGTCCTGCTCGCCGGAGATCGGCGCCGCCGGTTGGGCGAGCAGGATTTGTTGGAAATGTCAGTCCTTCGGCGCGTTCTTGGCAAGCTCGATGCTGTCGAGGATGCACTTGCGCGCTTCCTCCGCATCGCCCCACGTGCCGATCCGCACCCATTTGTTCGGCTCCAGATCCTTGTAGTGGGTGAAGAAATGCTCGATCTGCTGCATCACGATCTCGGGCAGGTCGCCGCGCTCGTTGACCTTCTCATAATAGGGAAAGAGCGAATTGTCGGGGACGCAGACGACCTTCTCGTCGCCGCCGGCCTCGTCCTCCAGCTTGAGCAGGCCCACCGGGCGGGCGCGCACCACCGAGCCGGGGATGAAGGGCGAACGCGCGATGACCAGCGCGTCGAGCGGATCGCCGTCACCGCACAGCGTGTGCGGGATGAAGCCGTAATTGGCGGGATAGCGCATCGGCGTGTGCAGGATGCGGTCGACGAAGATGGCGCCCGACTTCTTGTCGAACTCATACTTCACGGGCTCGCCGCCCGCCGGGACCTCGATGATGACATTGACGCTATGCGGCGGATTTTCGCCGATGGGAATGAAATCGATGTTCATTGCAGACCTTGCATGACTGGCCGTCACCGGGCGGCGGCGGTGGGCGCTGCATAGTCTTGTGCGGTGCAACGGAGCAAGCGGCGCTTGGGTTCGGCCGCAAATTCTTCTAAGGCCCGCGCCGTGACCCAGATCAGCAAGCCCCAGCGCATTCGCGGCACCCAGGACATGATCGGCGAGAGCGCCGGGCGGTTCGAGGCTGTCGTCGAGACGTTCCGAAAAGTCGCCGGACTGTTCGCTTTCCAGCCCGTGCAGGTGCCGGTGTTCGAGGCGACCAGCGTCTTTGCCCGCTCATTGGGCGAGACCACCGACGTCGTGTCGAAGGAAATGTACAGCTTCGAGGATCGCGGCGGCGAATCGCTGACGCTGCGGCCCGAGTTCACCGCCGGCATCGCGCGCGCCTATGTCAGCGAGGGCTGGCAGCAGTTCGCGCCGCTCAAGCTGGCGGCGTGGGGTCCGGCCTTCCGCTATGAGCGCCCGCAGAAGGGCCGGTTCCGGCAGTTCCATCAGCTCGACGCCGAGATTTTGGGGGCAGGGGAGCCGGCCGCCGATGTCGAACTGCTGTCCTTCGCCGCGCAGCTGCTGTCGGAACTGGGCGTCGCCGGCAATGTCACCCTGCAACTCAATACGCTGGGCGATGCCGAGACGCGCGCGGCATGGCGGGCGGCGCTGGTCGCGCATTTCGAGCAGCATCGCGATTCGCTGTCGGAGGAAAGCCGCACCCGGCTGGAGCGCAACCCGATGCGCATCCTCGATTCGAAGGAGGCGAGCGACCGGCCGATCGCCGACGCCGCCCCGGCGATCGACGATTATCTGACGGCCGAGGCCGGCGCCTTCTTCGAGGCGGTGGTCAAGGGGCTGGACGCCGCCGGCGTGGCGTGGACGCGCAACAGCCGGCTGGTGCGCGGCCTCGATTATTACCGCCACACCGCGTTCGAGTTCGTCACGGATGCGCTCGGCGCGCAAGGCACGGTGCTGGCGGGCGGCCGCTATGACGGGCTGGTCGAGGCGCTGGGCGGCCCGCCGACGCCGGGGGTTGGTTGGGCGGCGGGGATCGAGCGGCTGTCGATGCTGATCGCCGCGCCGCAGGTGCCGCATGTCACCGTCGCGGTGGTGCCGATGGGCGGGCCGACCGAGGCGGCCGCTCAGGGCGTGCTCGCGCAGCTGCGCCGGGCGGGCATCTCGGCCGACATGGCGTTCCGGGGCAATGTGAAGAAACGCATGCAGAAGGCCAATGCCTCGGGGGCGGAACTGGCCGTCATCCTTGGCGAGGACGAACTGGCGCGCGGCGAGATCGTCGTGAAGGACCTGGTCGCGGGCACGCAGGAAGCCGTGCCGTTGCACCGGCTGGTCACGACGATCAGGGCGCGCGGATGATCAGCATCCCGCCGCAGCGGGTCGCCCAGATTGAGGCGCGCCACGACGAACTGTCGACCGAGATGTCGCGCGGCGATCTGCCGGCGGAGCGTTTCGTCCAGCTTTCCAAGGATTATGCCGAGTTGCAGCCGGTCGCCGAGGCGGCGGCGGCGCTGCGCCGCTTGCGCGAGGAGGAGCAATCGCTGCTGGCGCTGACCGCCGACCGTGACGGCGATGCCGAGATGCGCGCCATGGCCGAGGAGGAACTGGCCGAGGTGCGCGAGCGCCTGCCGGAGGCGGAGCGGGAACTGGCCCTCAAGCTGCTGCCGCGCGATGCCGCTGACGAGCGGCCGGCGATCCTCGAAATCCGCGCCGGCACGGGCGGCGACGAGGCGGCCTTGTTCGCAGGCGACCTGTTCCGCATGTACCAGCGCTATGCCGAGGAACGCGGCTGGCGGGTCGAGCTGATCTCCGCCTCGGCGGCCGATGTCGGCGGCTATAAGGAGGTGGTCGCCAGCATCACGGGGCAGGGGGTGTTCGCCCGGCTGAAGTTCGAAAGCGGCGTCCATCGCGTGCAGCGCGTGCCGGTGACGGAAAGCGGCGGACGCATCCACACCTCGGCGGCGACCGTGGCGGTGCTGCCGGAACCGGAGGAAGTCGACGTCCATATCGACGAGAAGGACCTGCGCATCGACGTGTTCCGCTCGTCGG
>CAZACH010000219.1:0-4009 GCA_964483275.1 uncultured Sphingomonadaceae bacterium
GGGACGATCTGGCCCGGCGACCGTTCGAACCCTGCCGCAGGTGCTGATCGAGCGCGGCCTGATGTCCGGCGCCATGGTGGCTGACTATTCGCCCGCCCTGGCCCAGGCCGTGGGGGGCGACGTCTATGCGGGCGGCCAGGGCGTGCTGGTCACGCGCATGTCGGGACGAGGCTATGCGGCGCGCGCCGGCTTCCGGCCCGGCGACATCGTGCGCGAGATCAACGGCCGCCCGGTGCGCAACGTCGCTGAACTCCAGCAGGCCCTGAACGGCGCCGGCCGCTGGGAAGTGACCATCGAACGCGGCGGCCAGAGGATCAGCGGACGGTTCGGCTGATCCTTCGGGTGACGGAAGACGCGCCAGCGCCTATCTGTGCCCCATGACCGACCTGTTCGAAGCCTCCGGCGTCCATCCGCCTGACGCGCCGCTCGCCGACCGCCTGCGGCCCCGCGCGTTGGACGAGGTGGTGGGGCAGGATCATCTGCTGGGCGAGGGCGGCCCGATCCGGCGCATGGTGGAGGCGGGGCGGCTCGGCTCCATGATCCTGTGGGGCCCGCCGGGCACGGGCAAGACCACGATCGCGCGCCTGCTGGCCCAGGCGGCGGGCTATCAGTTCCAGCAGATCAGCGCCGTGTTCTCGGGCGTCGCGGACCTCAAGAAGGCGTTCGAGACGGCGCGAGGCCGACGCGCGGCGGGCCAGTCGACCTTGCTGTTCGTGGACGAGATCCACCGCTTCAACCGCGCCCAGCAGGACGGCTTCCTGCCCTATGTCGAGGACGGCACCGTCATCCTCGTCGGCGCGACCACCGAGAATCCCAGCTTCGAGCTGAACGCCGCGCTGCTGTCGCGCTGTCAGGTGCTGATCCTCAACCGGCTCGACGCGGCGGCGCTGGAGAAGCTGTTGGAGCGGGCCGAGGCGGTGGAGGGCAGGGCGTTGCCGCTGCTGCCAGACGCCCGCGCCGCGCTGGTCGCGACGGCGGATGGCGACGGGCGCTTCCTGCTCAATCAGGCGGAGACGTTGTTCTCGATCGAGCTTGAGGAACCGCTCGACCCCGCCGCCCTGTCCGGCCTGCTGCATCGCCGGGTCGCGGTGTACGACAAGGACCGCGAGGGCCATTACAACCTGATCTCCGCCTTGCATAAGTCGCTCAGGGGGTCGGACCCGCAGGCGGCGCTCTATTATCTGGCGCGGATGCTGGTGGCGGGGGAGGAGCCGCTTTACGTGCTCCGCCGTCTCGTCCGCTTCGCGTCGGAGGATGTCGGCCTCGCCGATCCGCAGGCGCTGGTGCAGTGCCTTGCCGCCAAGGACGCCTATGACTTCCTCGGCTCGCCGGAGGGGGAACTGGCGATCGTGCAGGCCTGCCTCTACCTCGCCACCGCGCCCAAATCGAACGCGGCCTATACCGCGCAAAAGGCGGCGTGGCGCTCGGCGCGGGACACCGGCTCGCTGATGCCGCCAAAGACCATCCTCAACGCGCCGACGCGGCTGATGAAGGACATCGGCTATGGGCACGGCTATGCCTATGACCATGACGCGCCCGACGGTTTTTCCGGCGACGATTACTGGCCGGAGGAGATGAGCGCGCAGACCTTCTATCGCCCCGCCGAGCGCGGATTCGAGGCCAAGATCGCCGAGCGCATCGCCTATTGGGAGCGGCTGCGCGCCGAGCGCCGCGCCGGGTGAGCGGCTTCGACAGCTTCATCGCCATCGACTGGTCGGGCGCCAAGGGCCGCCGCCACAAGGGCATTGCCGTGGCGCGGGCGAAGCCGGGCGATGCGGCCCCGGAACTGGTCCGGCCCGACGGCGTCTGGTCGCGCACCGCGATCCGCGACTGGCTGCTGGAACGGGCGGGGCGCGGGGAGCGGGCGCTGATCGGCTTCGATTTCAGCTTCGCCCCGCCCTTCGTCGCGCGCGGGGCCTATCTGCCGGGTGAGTCGCTGCCGGAAACCGGGCCGGCGCTGTGGGCCTATATCGACGCGCTGTGCGCTGACGAGGACCTCGGCGCTGCGAGTCTGCTGGAGCAACACCATCGCCGCCATTTCTATTTCGGCGCGGCCGACGGGCGGAAGGCCGATTACATGCATTTCCGCCAGTGTGAGCTGGCCTTCAATGCGACGGGCGGCGGCAAGCCGTCAACCGTCTATGACGCGATCGGCGCGGCGCAGGTGGCGAAGGCGAGCTTTGCGGGGATGCGCCTGCTCCATCATCTGCGCGGCCCCTATGCGGTGTGGCCGTTCGATGCGCCCGACCCGGCGCGCGGGCTGGTCGTGGAGATCTATGCCCGCGCCTTCATCCGCATGGCGGGGCTGCGCGGGTTGAAGCTGCGCGATGCGGCGGCGCTCAACGGGGCGCTGGCGGCGCTCGGCAGCGCGCCTCATGGCGGCGATGCCCAGCTTACCGATCATGACACCGATGCGCTGGTGACGGCGGCGGGGCTGCGCCGGATCGCCGGGGAGGCGGCCTATTGGCGGCCCGGGGGCCTGACCGACGCAATCGCCCGGACGGAGGGCTGGACCTTCGGCGTCCGGTAAGCGCCGTTTCCCGCCGCGGCCATTTCGCCTATGCGCGTGCCCGTCGGCACGCTAGAGAGCAGCAACCATGCCCCATCTTCTTCTCGTCATGCTCGGCGGCGCCATCGGCGCGGGTTTCCGCTATCAGGTCGGCCGCTTCGCGCTCGGCTGGATGGGACCGCATTTTCCGTGGGGGACGTTCATCGTCAATCTGGCGGGCGGATTCCTGATGGGCGTGCTCGCCGGCGTCCTCGGCCGGCTGAGCGAGGGCGGGGAGGCGTTCCGCCTGTTCCTCGGCGTCGGCGTGCTCGGCGGCTTCACGACCTTCTCGGCGTTCAGCCTGGAGACGGCGAACATGCTGATGCGCGGCCAGGCGGTTCCGGCCGCCGTCTATTCGGTGGCGTCGGTCGCGGGGTCGGTGACGTGCCTGTTCCTTGGCCTGTGGCTGGCATCGAGGATCATCGGATGAGCGACGACGCCCCCGCCGTCCGCCAGTTCACCGTCGCGCCGGACGATGACGGCATCCGCCTCGACCGCTGGTTCAAGCGGCATATGGCGGACACCAGCTTCAACACCATCTCGCGCTGGGCGCGCACCGGCCAGCTCAGGGTCGACGGCAAGCGCGCGGCGCCGGGCGACCGCATCGAGGCGGGGCAGAGCATCCGCGTGCCGCCCGCCGAGCCGGTTGTCTCCCCGCTCGCCGCCGCCAAGCCGCAGCGCCCGCCGATGAGCGCGGAGGAGACCGCCTTCATGCGCGAGCTGGTCATCCACCGGGATGATGCGGCGATCGTCATCAACAAGCCGCCGGGCCTCGCGACGCAGGGCGGCACCCGCACCACCGCGCATGTCGACGGCTATCTCGACGCGCTGCAATTCGACGCGCCGACCCGGCCCAAGCTGGTCCACCGGCTGGACAAGGACACGTCGGGCGTGCTGCTCGTCGCCCGCTCGGCCCGCGCCGCCGCCTTCTTCGCCAAGGCGCTGGCCGACCGCACGGCGCGCAAGGTCTATTGGGCGCTGATCGTCGGCGTGCCCTCCATCGACGACGGCATGATCGACCTGCCGATCGCCAAGCAGCCGGGCACCGGCGGTGAGAAGATGCATGTCGACCAGGAGGAGGGGCTGCCCGCCCGCTCGCGCTATCGCGTGATAGAGCGCGCCGGCAATCGCGCCGCCTGGGTGGAGCTGCAACCCTATACCGGCCGTACCCATCAGTTGCGCGTCCATATGGCGGCGATCGGCCACCCGATCGTCGGCGACGGCAAATATGGCGGCAAGGACGCGTTCCTGAGCGGCTCGTTCAGCCGCAAGATGCACCTGCATGCCCGGCGTATCCGCGTCGACCATCCCGATGGCGGGCGGGTCGACGTGACCGCGACGCTGCCTGATCATTTTGCCGCCAGCCTGGAGTCGCTGGGCTTTGACGCCACGCTGGGCGACCGGCCGCTGGACGACGAGATCGACCGCACCCCCACCCGTGAGGAGGAGAAGAAGATCGCG
>CAZACH010000220.1:0-4003 GCA_964483275.1 uncultured Sphingomonadaceae bacterium
TGGGGGAGCGGGCCGGGGCCGCCCTGGTTCGGCGACTCTAAGCCGCCATGATGCCCCCGAACTGCGACAGATAGGCACGCAGCGCGCGGGCGCTGTCCTCCGAAAGGTCGATGAACACGCGGCGGCCGTCGGTCACGTCGGCATTGCGGACGACCAGCCCGCTGCTGGTCATCATCTTCAGCCAGCGCAGCGCGGTCGTCGCGGGGACGGCGGCGGCGATGCACAGGCTGGAAACGGCCACCTTCTGCCGTTCGCAGCGCGCGGCCATGAGGTCGAGCAGCATGTCCCAGGCCGGATCGCCGAACAGTTCCGGCGAAAAGAACAGGTCGCGGCCCCGGCGGGCGCGGATAATCTCCCGGATGCGGCGGCCCAAGCTCACATCCTCGTCCAGGAAGACGCTTTCGGCCGGCACCGACGCGCCGTCGAAGCCCGTCGCGCAAAGGCCGGACGCCCCCAGTTCATGGGGCGCCCCCGCCTCGGCAATCGTGGCGAGCGTTCGGGCGATGCGGCTGATCTCCTCGCTCAACCGCACCAGCCGCGTCGATCCGACATCGTTCGACACGTCGTTGAGCCGCGCCGTGCGGGGGCGCAGCGCCATGGCCAGCGCCGCGATCCGCTCGCCGCTCGCCGGCTCGCACAGCAGCACCACGTCGGGATGGCCGGCAATCGCCATGGTGCGGTCGATATCGGCCCGGCCGATCTCCACAACGCTCGCAATGCCCGCGACGCTGGCGGCGCTGTCCAGCCGGCTCAACAGCATGTCGGCGAACACGGGATCGACCCCGGAATCGAGCGCGCAATAGGCCGCATCATAGGCGCCGTCCCCTGCCCGCTCCAGCGCCGTGGCATCCGGCCGCACGAGCTGCGCGGGACGGGCGCCGATCTGTTCCAGCACGGCGGCGATCTCCTCCGCGCGCGGTTCATGCGCGATGACCAGCACCGACGGGCGGCTATCATATGAAATGTCCTGCAGCGCGATTGCCGTCATCCTCTCGACCCCCAATTTTTTCCATTGAATTCCGTCCCTTGGTTAATAGGGATCAGAGTGGAGCATTCCAGAGGGATTCACCCTCGAAATGGATCTATTGGTGGGCCGCACCCGGCGCGCGCCTTACCGCCGCCGCTGCCTGCCGTCCTTTTCCCGGCGGGATTGCATCCATAATGGAGGAAATCGGCACATCCCGCCGTGCCGACCGCCCCAAACGACAAACGCCGGAGGCAGTGCCCCCGGCGTTCGCAGCGGATCGGAAGATCGCGCGCTTATTTCTTCTTGAGGCTGAGCCCGCCGAAACGCTTGTTGAACTGCGCCACGCGGCCGCCGTCGAGCAGCTTCTGGGTGCCGCCCGTCCACGCCGGATGCGAGGTCGGGTCGATGTCGAGCGCCAGGGTCGCCCCTTCCGCGCCATAGGTCGACCGGGTTTCGAACACGGTGCCGTCGGTCATCTGGACCTTGATGGTGTGATAGTCGGGATGGATGCCCTGCTTCATATCTTTGCTCCAGATTGGGCTGGTTCCGACCAGCACCGTGGATAGAGGGAAAGCGGGGCGCTTAGCCGAAAGCCCGGCCGCTCGCAAGGCGATAGTGCCCCCGCATCGGCGCGGCGTCAGGCCGGGGGATCGGCGATCATCGCGGTGAAGCTGGCCTCCGCCGCCAGCCGGCCGCCGATCGAGGCGCGGCCGGCGAACTTGCAGACGCTGGCCCGCTTCTGCACGAACTCGACATCGAGCGTCAGCAGCACGCCCGGCTCCACCGGCTGGCGGAACTTGGCGTTGTCGATCGCCATGAAATAGACCAGCTTGCCGCTGTCCACGAGGCCGAGGCTCTGCATCGCCAGCACGCCGGCGGCCTGCGCCAGCGCTTCGACGATCAGCACGCCCGGCATGATCGGACGGCCGGGGAAATGCCCCTGGAAGAACGGCTCGTTGATGCTGACCGCCTTGATCGCGCGGATCGAGCGGTCGGGAACGATCTCCTCGACGTGATCGACCAGCAGCATCGGATAGCGATGCGGCAGCATCGCCATCACGCGCCGAACGTCGAAACCTTCCACCGCCCCCCCGGTGGGGACGGCGCCTTCAACCTTGCTCACCGGCCCGGCTGCCATCCGGCCGGCGGGGTGGTGTTGACGCGCGGCAGCGCGGTGTTGAGGCGGGTGAGCAGTTCGGACGACACGTCGACACCGGGGCCGACCGCGACGGTCGCGCCGGATTGCAGGGCGATCTGGGCGCGCTTTTCGGTCATCAGGGCCTTGATCAGCGGATCGAGCGCCTTGTTGATCTGGTCGATCACATAGGCGTTGGCGACCTGCAGCGAGCGCTGCTTGCCTTCCAGCTCGGTGCGGGCGGCGGTCTGCTTGCCCTGGAACTCCTTGACCTTCGCGTCGAAGGCGGCCGGGGCCATGGTGTTGGTCTCGCGCGCCTTGGAGAGGGTGCCGGCCTCGGTCTCAAGCTGGGTGCCGAGCGCCTTGGCGCGCGCCTGAAGCGCGTCCACCTGCGGCTTCAGGGTTGCCGACGCGCCCTTGAAGGCGTTGGATTCGGCGATCACGCGATCGAGGTCGACGACGATGATGCTGGTCGCGGCCTGCGCATGGACGGGCGTGGCGACGAGGGCCGGCGCCACGACGGACATCGCGCCAAGCGCGAGCGAATAAGCGATTTTTTTCATCAGAACTGGGTTCCCACGTTAAAGGAGAAGGGCTTGGTGTCATCCCCCGGCTGTTTCTTCAACACCTTGGCGAAATCGATCCTGAACGGACCGAAGGGCGAATTCCAGTTGACGCCGATGCCGACCGCGATGCGCGGGCTGATCGAATCGCCGACGAAATGTTCCTGATAGTCGGGAATGGTGAGCGTATAGGCTTCGCCGGTGTTGGTCGTCACATAATCGACGATATTATTATTCGCGTCCCGCTGGATATACAGGAGTTCGCCGTTCCGGTTGCGCTGCTGGCGCTCATAACCCTCGACGACGCGGGGGTTGTTGCTGCTGCCGAAGGGATAGCGCGTGTCCCAGAGCGCGCCGATGTCGGCGAAGATCGAAGGCCTCAGGCCCAGCTCGCGCGCGCCGGAGCCGAGCGGAAGCTCAAGTTCCAGACGGCCGCGATAATAGGCGTTGCCGCCGATCGCGTCGTCCCGCACCTGATTGCGGTCGGTGATCGGCTGCCCGGTCGACGGGTCGATCTGATAACGCAGCACACGGGGGCCGACGCCGCGAATATCGAAGCCGCGCATCTGCGGCTCGCCGAGGAAGAAGCGGTCGGTCAGGCGCACTTCCTGGCCGAGGCCCTTGATATAGCCGCCCTCGACCCCGGCCGAGAAGATGAAGCCGCTGCGGCCGAGGCCCCAATATTTCGTCGCCTCGGCGCGGGTGCGGACATAGCGCACGCTGCCGCCGACGCCGGCGAAGTCCTGGTTGAAGACGAAGCGATGGCCGCGCGACGGACGCAGCCGGTTGTTGAGATTGTCGAAGATCAGGCTGTAGCCGATCGACGAGGTCGTGCGATTGCCGAGCGCGTCGCACAGATAGACGCCGGCCAGCCGCACGTCGCATTCATCGTCCTCAAGGACGTTGTTGCCGTTGAAGTCGTAATAATAGGTGTTCCGGTCGAGCGACACCTTGTCGAAGCTCAGGCCATAGCGCAGCGCGAACGACCAATATTCGGTCAGCGGAACGCCCGCGCGGATCTGGAAGCCCGTCGTGCTCTGCTCATAGGTCGTCTGGCGATCGCGGCCATAGAAGTTGAAGCTGTTGTAATCGCGGCGGAAAATGTCGCCGCCAAGCGCGATGTTCTTGCCGAGGAAATAGGGCTCGGTGAAGCCCAGTTCCATCGACTTGGTGTATTTCGAATAGCTGACGCCGGCGCGCAGCTCCTGCCCCTTGCCGCGGAAGTTGCGCTGGCGGATCGACAGGTCGACGATGAAGCTTTCAAGGCTGGAGAAGCCCGCCGACACCTGGAGCTCGCCGGTCGGCCGCTCCTCGAGATTGGCCTCCAGGATGACGCGG
>CAZACH010000221.1:0-1751 GCA_964483275.1 uncultured Sphingomonadaceae bacterium
AGGCCGGTGAGGCGCGGGCTCAAGGCCGTGTCTGGCCGTTGCCCCGCACGATCCACTTATAGGTCGTCAAGCCTTCGAGCGCGACCGGGCCGCGCGCGTGCAGCCGGCCGGTCGAAATGCCGATCTCCGCGCCCAGGCCGAATTCGCCGCCGTCGGCGAACTGGGTGGAGGCGTTCCACATCACGATCGCCGAATCGACGCCGTTGAGGAAGCGCGCGGCGGTGTCCGCGTCCTCAGTGACGATGGCGTCGGTATGGTGGGAGCTGTGCGCCGCGATATGGGCGAGCGCGCCATCGACGCTGTCGACCAGCGCGACCGAACAGATCGCCTCCAGATATTCGGTGTCCCAGTCTTCCGCCGTCGCGGGCAGGACGGCGGCATCGAGCGCCCGCACATCCTCGGTCCCGCGCAGTTCGCAGCCTGCCGCGCGCAGCGCCGCCAGAATCGGCGCGGGATCGGCGAATGCGCGGTCGATCAACAGCGTCTCGGTGGCGCCGCAGATGCCGGTGCGCCGCATCTTGGCGTTGACGGCCAGCGTCTTCGCCATGTCGGGATCGGCGGCGCCGTCGACATAGGTGTGGCAGATGCCGTCGAGATGGGCGAGCACCGGCACGCGCGCCTCGGCCTGGACGCGGGCGACCAGGCTCTTGCCGCCGCGCGGCACGATCATGTCGATCAACCCGTCCGCGCCGAGCATCGCGCCCACGGCGGCGCGGTCGGTGATCGGCACGAGCTGGATCGCGGTTTCGGGCAGCCCGGCGGCGCTGAGGCCGTCGACCAGCGCGGCATGGATAGCGCGGCTGGTCTCGATCGCCTCCGAACCGCCGCGCAGGATGCAGGCATTGCCCGACATCAGGCACAGCGCCCCGGCGTCGGCGGTGACGTTGGGGCGGCTTTCATAGATGATGCCGATGACGCCGACCGGCACGCGGACGCGCGACAGGTCGAGGCCGTTGGGGCGAACCGTCTGGTCGATCACCGTGCCGACCGGATCGGGCAGCCCCGCCACCGCCTCCAGCGCGCTGGCAACGCCTTCGAGGCGCTTTTCGTCGAGCTTCAGCCGGTCGAGCATCGCGCTCGACAGACCATTGGCTTCACCGCGCAGCATGTCGGTGTTGTTGGCGGACAGGATCTCGGCGGCGCGACGCCGCATCGCGGCGGCCCCGGCCTTGAGCGCGGCCGCCTTCTTCTCCGTCGGCGCGCCCGCCACGATCCGCGCGGCGGCGCGGGCATCGCGACCCATTTGCTGGATCAGGGCTTCGGCATCGGGTTTGACGTGCTGATTCATGACGGGTTCCGCTCGATCGCGGGGCGGCGGACGGGTAGCCGGCCCCTGACTGAGCGCTTCTCTTACGCCAGATGTCGGCGCTGTGCCAGCAGGGTCAGGCCGCCGGGCTGCTGTTCCCGCGCGCCATCTGGAGGCGCGCGTCGTCCGCCGCCGCCCGGACGAAGCAGTCGCCGCCCCGGTTGCGATATTCCCCGCACAGGGCGGCCGCGTCGCCGCGCGTCGCGAAGCCGGTGACGGCGAGGCGGTGCAGCGTGCGTCCGTTGACGGTGACATGGCTGAACGCCGGCGTCATCCCCGCCAGCCGGTCGAACCGGCCCATTGCGCGCGACCAGCCCAGCTCCAGCCGCTGTTCGGAGGAATAGGCGCCGAACTGGATGGCCCAGTGCCCGCCCGAGGGCGGCGCGGCGAAGCCGGCCTCGCGGACGCGGGCCTTCATCGGCTGCGCCAGCGCGAGCAAGGGCGG
>CAZACH010000221.1:1851-4001 GCA_964483275.1 uncultured Sphingomonadaceae bacterium
AGCCGGCCTCGCGGACGCGGGCCTTCATCGGCTGCGCCAGCGCGAGCAAGGGCGGCACGCTCGCCGCCTGCGGCGTCTGGACGCGGGCGATTTTTGGCGGAACGGCTGTGGCTGGCGTCTCCGCCGGGCGCGCGATCAGGGGCGGTGGCGCGGGTGCCGGGGCCTCCGCAAGCTGCGGGAGTTCGGGCACGGGCGGAGCCACAGGCTCGGCAACCGCCACCTGCGGTTCGACGATTGCCGCCGGTTCCACGGTCGCGGCGGGCGGGGCGACCGGCGTCACCGTCGGCGCGGGCGCGGCGTCGGCCAGAATCAGCGCGGGCTGCGCCGGTTCCTCGACGGCCGGTGCTTCGGCCAGCGCGACGGGGTCGGCTGCCGGTGCCGGCGCGACATAGGCCAGCGCCACCGGACGCCCGGCGTCGCTTGTCGCCGGCGTGACGTTGAGAATCCGCGCGACCTGCACGCGACGGTCCCGCTCGGAGGTCAGCACCGCCCACTGGCGCATGCGGTTTTTCAGGGTCTCGCCGGACAGGTCCTGCGCGGCCACGGCGAGCGAGCGGTCCCACTGCCCGGCCAGCGCATAGGCGAGGGCGAGGTTCTGGCGCAGGCGCGCCGTCGCCATCGGCGAGCGCGCCTCATGCTCCAGCATGGCGATGGCCGGCTCGACGTCGCCGGCGAGCGCCATGGCAAGCCCTCGGTCGGCGACCGAGGTGAAGGCGCTGCCCTCGCGCACGGCATCGAGCGCGGCGGCGCTGTCGCCGGCGCCGATCGCCGCGAGGGCGAGGCCGATGCGCGCGCGCTCGGTGCCCGGCGCGATCGCCAGCGCATCTTCGAAGCTCTGCCGCGCCGAGACGAAACGGCCGGCGCCGAGATAGGCATTGGCCAGCCGGATGCGATAGCCGGCATCCAGCGGCGCGCCGGCGACCGCGCGCTCGCCGGCGGCTATCGCGGCCTCATAGTCCCGCTCGGCCAGCGCCCGCGCCGCGCGCTCGGCGTCCCGGGCGGCGGTGCGCGCGGACGGCTGCGCCTGCGGGGCGGGGGTGGACGAGACGCTGGCAAGCCCGCCGCGCGTCGCGGCGGGCTTGCAGGCCCCCAGCATCGCGGCGAGCACCAGCGTCGATGCCGCCGCCTTCGCCACCTGTTTTGCCGTTGTCGTCATCGTCACGATCCTTGGAACGGAGCGGTCATTCAGCTCTTTGAAAGCGCGCTGCGGACCCAGTCGCTCTCATTGGGGTCGGGCAGCGAGGCGAGATAGGCGTCGAGCGCTTCGGTGACGATGCGCTGTGCCGAGCGATGGTGGACGGCGCAGGCGAGGCGCAGCTTCAGGTGGCGCTCGCCGTTCAGCCGCAGCGTGAAGGCGGCTTTCGCGCGCGATCCCGGTTCGGCCCGCGCCGGTGTTTCGGCCGGGGCGACCTCCGCCTCGGCGGGGCGCGGCGTGAAGGCGGTTTCGATTTCCTTGAGGGACGCGGCGACGGGCGCGATCGGGGCCGGCCGCACCACCACATCCGGCGCGATCGCGGTTGGCGGCGCCGGGATCGGCGGCGCGATGTCGAGCCCCATATCGTCCCAGCCCAGATCGTCGAGACGCGGCTTTTCAGCGCGCACCATCTGGGGGCGCATGGCGGGTCGGGCCTGGCCCTTGCGCGCCAGCAGCGACGGCGACAGCGAGGCGAAGCTCTTGGGTTCGGCTTTCATCATGGCAACGCTCCCGCGTCAGGACTGGCCGATGGCGCGGCGACCGAAGCCGCCGGACGGGCGACCGGCGAACACCGGCGCGGCGACGGGCGGCTGGAAGACGGTGCGCCGGAAGTTCTTTTCGAGCCGGTCCGACACATAGGCCCACAGCTCGGTGACTTCGGCGGCGGACTTGCCGCGCGGGTCGACCTCCATGACCGTGCGGCCGTCGATCATCGACGCCGCATAATCGGTGCGATGGTGCAGCGTCACCGGCGCGACCGTGCCGTGCTGGGACAGCGCGACCGCCGCCTCATAGGTGATCTTGGCGCGCGGCGTCGCGGCGTTGACGACGAAGATCAGCGGCTTTCCGGCGCGTTCGCACAGGTCGACCGTGGCGCCGGCGGCGCGCAGGTCGTGCGGGCTGGGCCGGGTCGGGATGACGATCAGCTCGGCGACCGAGATGACGCTCTGGATCG
>CAZACH010000222.1:0-3984 GCA_964483275.1 uncultured Sphingomonadaceae bacterium
GGGCGACCTTCGACTGGGCGATCGGCTCGCGCAGCCTTGCGGAATTGCGGATCGACCTTGTCGAAGGCCATGCCCTGCTGCTGCGGGACGCGCTGACGCCCCCGGCGGCGGAACGGGTGCGGCAATGGCTGGAGCGCCAGAGTTGGGCTTTCCCGCTCCCCGACGGCGAATGCGAGGCGGACGACGGCGCGCCCGCGCGGATGGCCAGCTAGAGACTGTCCGCTTTAGTTGGACGCGGCACCGGCCCGCACCCCCACCCGGCCACCCATTCAGGGTACTCTCGTGGGTGGCCGGGTGGGGGTGCGGGCCGGTGCCGCCCGAACCGGACAGATTCGCGGAACTTCCCGTCACGCCTCCACGGGATCGAAGGCGAGGCGGAGCTTTTCCGCGCCCCACTGCATATAGTGGCGGCGCATCGCCACCGCGTCCTCACCGGCCAGTCGCCAGTTGCGGGTCCGGCGCAGCAAGGTTTCGAAGGCGATGCGCATCTCGGCGCGGGCAAGCTGGTTGCCGATGCACAGATGCGGGCCATGGCCGAAGGCGAGATGCTGGCGGGCATTGTCGCGGTGCGTGTCGAAGCTGTCGGGATCGGGGAATTTGCGGGGGTCGCGATTGGCGGCCGCCCATTGCAGCTGGACGATCCCGTCCTTGGGGATCGTCGTTCCCTGAATCTCGACATCCTCCAGCGCGCGCCGCCACAGCACCTGTACGGGTGAATCGAAACGCATCAGTTCCTCGATGAAATTGCCGATCAGCCTGGGGTCGGCGCGCAGCTCGTCCTCAAGGCCCGGCGTCTCGATGATGCGCAGGATGCCGGTGGGGATCAGCAGGGTGATCGAGTCATGCCCGCCGACGAACAGCGGCTGGACGAACCACACCAGTTCCTGATCGGTCAGCCGTCGCCCGTCGACCTCGAACGTGCGGACATGGTGCATGAAGGTGCCGTCCTGCCGCTCGGCCGAGATGTTGGCGCGTTCGAGCATATAGTGCAGAAGCTCGATGACCTTGCGGTTCATGGCGAGCTCGTTCTCCTCATCGAACGTCGGTTCGGTGAGGGCGTTGCTGGCGTCGGTATATTCCTTCAGCCGCTGGTGATCCTCGCGCGGCAGGCCGAGGAAATCGCCGGCGATGATGGCCGGGAACACGCCCGCCAGATCCTTGGCGACGTCCATCTCGCCCTTGTCGATCACCTTGTCGATGAGGCCGTCGACCAGTTCCTGGATATAGGTTTCCATCTGCGCGACGCGCTGGGCGGTGAACAGCCGCTCGACCAGCGCGCGGAACATGCGGTGGGAGGGCGGATCGTTGGTGACGAGGGTGTGGAGCGGCGGCCACGCCTCCTCCTCGTACATCCGGTCGATGGTTTCGCGCAGCGGCGTGTCGCGGGAGACGAGGATGCCGGTGGTGTTGGAAAAGCGGCGCGTGTCGGCGGCGATCTGGCGGACGCTGGTGTAATCGGTCACGACATAATAGCCGGTACCGGCGTCGCGGTGGATGCCGCCCCGCTCGTGCAGCGCGCGATAGGTCGCATAGGGGCAGCCGCGCTCCATCACCTCCGCGAAATTGACGTCCTGGGTTTCGGTGGCGGCTGTCTGCATGGCTCATATTCCATCTGCGAGGGATGGCGCATGATGGGCGCTTCCCCGGCGCCAATGGAAGCGGCGTTATTTTAAGGAAGGGGCCATCCATCAAACAGTCGTGTCCGGCGCAAATCGCCGGCCGCGCGGCCCCGCTTCAGGAGTCTGGAGGGTTTCGCCGAAGTCATCCAATCTTTCGGATACGGGGCGGCGATATGCCCCGGCCGGCCGCTTGAGCGCGCCCGGCCTGTCACCCACAATCGGCGCCGAAAGGATGCATGATGGTGGATTACAGGATAGATACGTTCAATCTCAGCGGCTCCGCGGCCTTGCCGGGGGAGGAACCGCACGAAGTCTATCAGCGGCTGATCGCCGAGGACGGCGTCCATGCGCCGAAGGCGATCGCGACCAGTTTCCCGAAGGACCTCGGCCTCAAGGGCACCGACCGCACGCGCTATTTCGATCCGGCCTTCCATCGGCTGGAGCAGGAGCGGCTGTGGCCGCATGTCTGGCAGATGGCCTGCCGGGAGGAGGAGATACCGGAGGTCGGCGACGTCGTCGTCTATGACATCGCGGACTATTCCTTCATCGTCACGCGCGTCGCCGAGGACGAGATCAGGGCCTATCGCAACGCCTGCCTGCATCGCGGCACCCGCCTGTGCGCCACGGACACCAGCCTGTCGCAGTTCCGCTGCCCCTTCCACGGCTTCACCTGGCGGCTGGACGGCAGCCTCAAGGAAGTGCCGTGCCGCTGGGATTTCCCGCAGGTCGAGGACGAGGCGTTCCGCCTGCCGCAGGCGCGGGTGGCGCGCTGGGGCGGCTTCGTGTTCATCAACATGGACCCCGACGCGCCCGCTTTCGAGGATTATATGGGCGTGCTGGCGAAGCATGTGCCCGGCGAGGTCTTCGAGAATAAATATATCGCCCATTGTTTCCGCAAGGTGCTGCCGGCCAACTGGAAGGCCTGCATCGAGGCGTTTCTGGAGGCCTATCATTCGGTCGAGACCCATTCGGGGTCGATGGGCTTCACCAATGACGCCAATGCGCAGTACGACATCTTCCCGGATTCGCCGCACGTCACGCGCTTCATGCACGCCTTTGGCGTCCAAAGCCCGCATGTCGCCGACAAGCTGAGCGAGCAGCAGATACTGGACGAACTTTTCCGCGTCATCTGGAGCGAGAAGGCGCCCGCGCTTCCCGCCGGTGAAAAGGCGCGTCCCTTCGCGGCGCGGCTCGCCCGCGAGCGCATGTCGGCGATGACCGGGCGCGACCTCTCCGGCGTGTCGGACGCCGAGGCGATCGATTCCATCGAATATTCGCTGTTCCCCAATCTGGTGCTGTTCCACGGCCTGCTGGTGCCGACGGTCTATCGCTTCCGGCCGAACGGCAACGACCCGGACAGCTGCATCTTCGACCTCTATCTGCTGCGCGAGGTGCCGGTGGGCGAGCCGCGCCCGGAGCCGGAGCCGGTCTTCGAGATGGGCGACCTGACCTATTCGGACCTCAAGGGGCTGGGCGAATTTTTCGGGCTTACTTACGATCAGGACACCAATAATCTGGGCCTCCAGCAGCGCGGCATGAAGACGCTGGCGCAGGATGATCTGGTGCTCGGCCGCTATCAGGAAAGCCGGCTGCGGCATTTCCAGAACATGATCGACCGCTATCTCGACAAGGGTGGCGCGCGGCCATGATCGACGGGCCGTGCGGGGCCGACTGGCGGGTCAGCGCAGGCCGATCAGCTTGTGGGTCTGGAGGCTCAGCCGCCATTGCGGGTGGTCCAGCACATATTCGATCGCGGCGTCGCGATTGTCGTTGCGCGAGGGGCCGTCCAGCGGTTGCAGGAAGAAGCTGTCGAACGCCCAATCCTCGACATCGCGCGGGGCGAGGCCGGGCTGGGGGAAGACCAGCTTCAGCTCGTTGCCGGAACGCTGGACGACCTCGGTGCCGGCCTTGGGGCTGATGCAGAGCCAGTCGATACCCGGCACCGCCGCGATCGTGCCGTTGCTTTCCATGGCGATCCTGAAGCCCGCGCCATGCAGCGCGTCGATCAGCGGCTGATCGACCTGCAGCATCGGTTCCCCGCCGGTCAGCACGACGAAGCGATGGTCGGGTCCGTCGCCCCACAGCTTCACCGCCTCGGCGGTCAGGCTGGCGGCGCTGTCATAGCGGCCGCCGTCGTCCGCGAAGCCGACGAAGTCCGTGTCGCAGAAATTGCACTGCGCGGTCGCCCGATCCTCCTCCCGGCCGGACCACAGGTTGCAGCCGGCAAAGCGGATGAACACCGCGCGCCGGCCGGTCTGCGCGCCTTCGCCCTGAAGCGTGAGAAAGGCTTCCTTGACGGCGTAGCTCATGGTCGCGTCGCATAGCCGGTGGGGTCCGCGACGCCCGCCTCGGCATAGCCCTTGGA
>CAZACH010000223.1:0-3941 GCA_964483275.1 uncultured Sphingomonadaceae bacterium
CCAGGTCAGCCGGTCCCAGAAATCTGTGCGGTCGTCCTTCGACAGGCTCAGGACGAACGGAGGTTTGGCCGGTGCAACGCGCAAAGCGCCATTGCAGGCCATCAGCGCGGACTGCCGATCTGACCTAGCCGATCCCCCGCCCCGCCAGAATCTCCTCCACCCAGGCCGGCACCAGCGCGCTCGCCGGTCCCAGCCGCGTCTCCTCGAAAAAGATGCTGCCGTCCGAGGGGTCGAGGTTCAGCTCCAGCGTCCGCGCGCCGTGATGGCGCGCGCTGCGCACGAAGCCCGCCGCCGGATAGACCGCGCCCGATGTCCCGATCGAAACGAACAGGTCGGCGCGCGCCAGCGCCGCCTCGATCGCCTCCATCCGGTAGGGCATCTCCCCGAACCAGACGATATCGGGCCGCATCTGCCCCGCCGCGCCGCACGCCGGGCACGGCGGGCCGTCGCCGAGGTCCGCCGACCAGCCGCTGCGCGTATCGCAGCCGAGGCACCAGGCCTGTTTCAGCGCGCCATGCATGTGGATGAGGTTCCGCGTTCCCGCCCGCTCGTGCAGATCGTCGACATTCTGCGTGACGACCAGCAGCCCGCCCGGCCACGCCGCCTCCAGCCGGGCCAGCGCCATATGGGCGGGATTGGGCGCGACGCCGCCGAGCGCCCGCCGCCGCGCGTCATAGAATCCCTGCACCAGCGCCGGATCATGGGCGAAGGCCTCCGGCGTGCAGACATCCTCGACGCGATGCCCCTCCCACAGGCCGTCCGGCCCCCGGAAGGTGGCGAGGCCGCTTTCGGCGGAAATCCCCGCGCCGGTGAGGATGACGATATTTTCGCTCTGTCCCACGCTTCACTGTCTCCACCGCCGCCCGGAAGGATCGCTTCCGTTTCCCGCCATTTTGCCGTCTAATGCCGTGGATCGCCAACAGCGGGAGTAGAGATATGTTGTCAATGGTGCTGCTTGCCCTCCTAAGCGCGACCGACAGCCCGCCTGCACCACCGCCACCCGCCGTCCCGCAAGTCGCCCCGCGGGCGGACAGCATGATCCTGCCGCCGAATCGCCCGCGTCCACCCGCCGCGCCGGCGGTCAATCAGGTCGCCCATGTGACGATCTCCTCGGGACGGTCGGAGCTGTGGAAGGGCCAGTTGCATCTGTCGTCCAGGGGCTCAGCCTCTTTCATCCAGACGCGGCGAGAGAGCTATGTCTGCGCCGACGATCCGGGCCGGCGAGCCTATGACAGCGAAATCGAGAGCCTCAATTTCTCGATCCGGGGCGCCACGGCCGCCCGGCAGCAGGGCTACACGATCAGCGTCAGCTGGAAGCGCCCGCTGGATCGCGGCGACGGCGATGGCTGTCAGGACATATCGGAACGGTCGGTCGCCTTGCGGCAGACGGTCGATATCCAGCCCGGCAAGGCCGTCCGGCTCGATGGCGATGGGGGCCTTTCCGTCAGCATCGTGCTGCGCCCCGACTGAGCGGCCCGCTTCGGCCGAAACGCTCAGGCCTCCGGGGCGTCCATCTCCAGCGGCGGTTCCTCGTCCAGCATGGCGAGGAGCTTGCGCGCCACCGCGCGATTATGCGCCGGCCGCGCGGCAAGCCCGAGGTCGATGGTCTGCACGCGCTCCAGATAGTCGGCGATCCGCTGCTCGGTCGGCGCACTGTAGAGCATCGAAAACAGCCTGAGCGCATAGCCGTCATAGCGGTCCGGCGCATCGGCATCCCGATCCGCGCCGGTCGGGTTCCACTCGACGCGCAACAGCGTCCGAATTGCGTCCATCCTGCCCGTCATGGCCCGTCCTTTCCCGAACCGACGATGATGTGTGTTGCACGCCGCGCCTAAGGCCGCCATCAAGCACGTCCGTTTCACGAGGACAAGCATGATGACCAGCATCGGCATTTTGGGCGCGGCCGGACGCATGGGACGCGCCATCGCGCAGGTGGTGACGGAGGGGGGCGACGCGCGTCTCGCCGGCGGCGCCGATCGCGCCGGCGACTGGCCGGAGCTGGTGCCCGGCGTCGCCATTTCGGACGACGCCGCCGCCCTTGCCCGCGCCTGCGACGTGCTGGTCGACTTCTCGGTGCCGGCGGCCTTGCCCGGCCATCTTCAGGCGGCGCGGGCGGCGGGAACGCCCATCGTCATCGGCACGACCGGGCTGGGTCCCGACGAGCACGCCCTGATCGACGAGGCCGCCCGCGCCATCGCCGTGCTGCAAGCCGCCAACACCTCGCTCGGCGTCAATCTCCTCGCCCATCTGGTACGCGAGACCGCCGCCCGCCTCGGCCCCGATTGGGATCTCGAAATCGTCGAGATGCACCACCGCCACAAGGTCGACGCCCCCTCTGGCACCGCCCTGCTGCTGGGCCAGGCGGCGGCGGCGGGACGCGGCATCGACCTTGCCGAGGCGTCGGTGCGCGCACGCGACGGCATCACCGGCGCCCGCGCGGAAGGCACCATCGGCTTCGCGACCCTGCGCGGCGGCTCGGTCGCCGGGGACCATCAGGTCATCCTCGCCACCGAAGGCGAACGGCTGGAGCTTGGCCATCGCGCCGAAAGCCGGGCCATCTTCGCGCGCGGCGCCGTCAAGGCAGCGCTCTGGCTCGCCGGCCGGCCGGCCGGCCGCTATGCGATGAGCGACGTGCTCGGACTGTAGCCGCCAACCCCATGAAGAAACAGGACGTCTTCGAATTTTTCCGGCGGCTGGCCGAGGCCAATCCGGCGCCTGAAACCGAGCTTGCCTACGTCAACGACTATACGTTGCTGGTCGCCGTCGTGCTTTCCGCGCAGGCGACCGATGCCGGTGTCAACAAGGCGACGCGCCGCCTGTTCGAACAGGTCACGACGCCGCAGCAGATGATCGACCTCGGCGAGGAAGGGCTGAAAGAGCATATCAAGACCATCGGCCTGTTCAACGCCAAGGCCAGCAACGTAATCGCCCTCTCCCACATTCTCGTCGACAGATTTGACGGCGTCGTCCCGCAAACTCGCGAGGAGCTCGAAACCCTGCCCGGCGTCGGCCGCAAGACCGCCAATGTCGTGATGAACGTGGCGTTCGGCGCCGAGACCTTCGCCGTCGACACCCACATCTTCCGCGTCGGCAACCGCACCGGGCTCGCCAAGGGCAAGACCGTCCGCGCCGTCGAGGACCGGCTGGAGCGCGTGACCCCCGCCCCCTTCCGCCGCCATGCTCATCACTGGCTGATCCTGCACGGCCGCTACATCTGCAAGGCCCGCCGCCCCGAATGCTGGCGCTGCCCGGTCGAGGATCTGTGCGCCTACAAGCCCAAGACCCCGGCGCCGGGGTCAAAGGCCGCGCAGCCGGCCGGAACCAAATAGGATTACGGATGTTGCGTGGCATAGCCTATCTTCGGGCGACATGCCGTCCGAAGCACGCGAAAGGATAACAGCCATGCGCCTGCGTCCAGCCATCCTCGCCCCCCTGTCATGCCTCGCAACGCTCGCCGGATGCACCGCGCCGGGCGGCAGCGCCGAAGCGCCCCCGGCGACGCCCGCGCCCACGTCCCCGATCACCTATGCCGATGGCGCACGCGCCGTGGGCGCGCCCGAAAACTGCATCCAGATCCAGAATATCCGCAGCTCGCAGGTCCGCGACGACCGGACGATCGATTTCCGCCTCGCCAACGGCCGCGTGCTTCGCAACACCCTGCCCAATTCCTGCCCGCAGCTCGGCTTTGAACGGGCGTTCAGCTATGCCACCTCGATCAACCAGCTCTGCTCGGTCGACATCATCACGGTCGTCATCTCAGGCGCCGGCCCGCGCCGCGGCGCCTCATGCGGCCTCGGCACTTTCCAGCCGATCGAGATGCCGCGCGAAAATGACGCTACCCCCTAGCCCTGCCCCCACGGCTCTGCTAACGCCGCACGGCACCGGCACCCGTAGCTCAGCTGGATAGAGCGCTGCCCTCCGAAGGCTCGCGACCAACGAGA
>CAZACH010000224.1:0-3910 GCA_964483275.1 uncultured Sphingomonadaceae bacterium
GCGCGCGCATCCAGGTCGGCCGCATCTCCGGCTTCGGCCTGATGGAGATGAGCCGCCAGCGCCTGCGCACCGGCGTCCTGGAAGCCTCGACCCATGTCTGCCCGACCTGCGAGGGCACGGGCCTCGTCCGCAACACCTCGTCGGCGGCGCTGGCCGCGCTGCGCGGGCTGGAGGAGGAGGCCGTGCGCGGCCGCGCCAGCCAGCTGGTGCTGCGCGCCGGCATCGAGGTCGCGATCTACATCCTCAACAAGAAGCGCGGCGACATCATCGCGCTCGAGACCCGCTATGGCGTGTTCATCGAGGTCGTGCCCGACGCCGCGATGCATTCGCCCAACTTCGCGATCGAGGCGGCCGGCCCGCCGCCGGTCCGCCCGGACCTGTCGCTGCTCGCGCCGAGCCCGATCGTCGAGGATGATGACGAGGACTTCATCGACGAGGATGAGGCGGACGAGGAGGAGGAGCACGCCGAGGCCGAAGCCGGCCAGTCGGGCGGCCAGGAGAATGGCGAGCGCAGCCGCCGTCGCCGCCGTCGCCGCCGTGGCGGCCGCCGCACCGAGGAGGGCGCGCCCACCGATCAGCCCGCCGCCGCTGGCGATGAGCCGGCGGACGCCACGGACGCCGACGAGGAGGAAGGCGAGAGCCTGGATGCCGCACCGGCCGAGGCCGGCGAGGATGAGGACGGCCGCGAGCGCCGTCGCCGTCGTGGTCGTCGCGGTGGCCGCCGCCGGAACGGTCGTGGCGAGGACCGTCAGGACGGCGACATGATCGAGGCGGACGCGATCCCGGCCGCCGTCGAGGACAGCGCGGACGCCGGGGACGACGTGGAAACGGTCGCCAGCGAAGCGCCGGCGCCGCAGCCTGCGGAACCCGCGCCGGTCGCCGAGGACGTACCCGCCGAAGCCGCCCCCAAGACCCGTCGCAGGCCCCGCGCGCGCAAGGCCGAAACCCCGGCCGTCGTCGAGGCCGTGGAGGCCGAAGCTCCGGCGGAAGCGGCACCCGCCGCCGAGGCCGCCGAAGCGGCACCGGAAGCCGAAGCCCCCAAGCCGGCGCCCGCCCGCCGCACGCGGCGCAAGCCGGCCGCGACCGAGGCGGCACCCGCCGCCGAAGCGCCCGAGGCGGTTGAAGCCGAAGCGCCGGCCGAAGCCCCCAAGCCGCGCCGGCGTCGCAAGGCGGTGGCCGATGAAGCCGCTCCGGCGGTGGAAGCGCCGGAGGCAGAGGACGCCGCGCCCCCGGCCAAGCCCGCCCGCAAGCCGCGCACGCCCCGTGCCAAGGCCGCCGCGCCGGTTGCCGAGGAGGTCGCCGCCGAGGCCGCTGCCCCCGCACCTGCCGGGGCCGAAGCGGCCAACGACGCCGAACCGGAAGGCCAGACGGCCGCTCCCCGGCGCGGCTGGTGGCAGCGCACCTTCGGCGCCTGACGCTTCATGACGGGTTCAGCCGGAGCCGACCATTGCCTTGGCGCCATGGTCGGCTTCGCGCGCCTGTTTCGACTCTTGCTGATCGCGCTGGCGATCACGACGCTATCCGTCCGGCCCGCGCTGGCCCAATCCATCCTGCGCGACGCCGAGACGGAGGCGTTCTTCAACGACATCTCCCGCGACCTCATCGTCGCCGCCGGTCTCGATCCGGCCAATGTCAAGATCGTGCTGATCGGCGATCCTTCGATCAACGCCTTCGTCGCGGGCGGCCAGATCGTCTATATCCATTCCGGCCTGATCGCGGCGGCGGACAATGCCAATGAGGTGCAGGGCGTCATCGCCCACGAGCTCGGCCATATCGCCGGCGGCCACATCGTCCGTTTCGGCGAGGGCGTTCAGGCCGCCACCGGCATCACCATCGTGTCGCTGCTGCTCGGCGCGGCGGCGATGGCGGCGGGCGCCGGCGAGGCCGGCATGGCGATCCTGTCGGGCGGCCAGCAGGCGGCGATGGGCAAGTTCCTGGCCTTCACCCGCACGCAGGAAAGCTCGGCCGACCAGGCCGGCGCGCGCTTCCTGGCCAAGGCCGGGCTGTCGGGCCGGGGTTCGCTCGACTTCTTCCGCAAGCTGCAGAACCAGGAATACCGCCTCGCCATCCCGCAGGACGACGGCTATGGCCGCACCCACCCGCTGACCGGCGAGCGCATGGCGGCGCTGGAGCAGACCTACAAGAACTCGCCGGCCTGGGACAAACCCGTCGATCCGGTGATCGAGGCGCGGTTCGAGCGCATCAAGGCCAAGCTGCTCGGCTTCACGCAGGACCCGCCGCGCACCTTGCAGGTCTATCCCGAGACCGATCAGAGCGTGCCCGCCCATTATGCCCGCGCCTATGCCTGGCATCGCGGCGCCTATCCCGACAAGGCGGAGAAGGAGGTCGCGGCGCTGATCGCCAAGGACCCGCACGATCCCTATTTCCTTGAGCTGCAAGGCCAGATCTTGCTCGAATCCGGCAAGCCCGTGGAGGCCATCCCGCCGCTGCGCGAGGCGGTGCGCCGCTCGGGCGGCCAGCCGATGATCGCGGTGATGCTGGGCCACGCCCTCATCGCCACCGAGGACAAGCAATATTTCGCCGAGGCGACGCAGATATTGCGGTCCGCCGTCAACCGCGACAACGACAATCCCTTCGCCTGGTATCAGCTCGGCATCATCTATGACCGCGAGGGCGACAGCCCGCGCGCGGCGCTGGCGACGGCGGAGCGCTTCAACCTCATCGGCAATGCGCGCGGCGCGCTCACCAATGCCCGCGTCGCCATGAACGGCCTGAAAGCCGGCACGCCCGACTGGATCAGGGCGCAGGACATCGCCATGGTGTCCGAGCACGAAGTCGCGAAGGACAGAAAACGCCGGTGAGCCAGATAACGGGACAGGACGGGCGCGGAGACGGCCGCTCCGCCGCCCCGCGCCAGCGCGCGCGGGCGATGATGGACAAGCTGCGCGCCGAGCCGGGCGCGGTGACGATCTGGGGAGGACTGGTCTTGCTGGTGATTCTGGCGGCGGCGATGGCGCTCAGCGGTGGTGGAACGGGCGCGGCGGCGCCGGTGTCCGGGGACCGCGCGCAGATCGAGCGCATCGTCCGCGACTATATCCTCGAACATCCCGAAATCATCCCGGAGGCGATCAAGCGCTTGCAGGACCGCGAGGTGGCGAAAGCCCTCGACTCCAGCCGGCAGGAGTTCGAGACGCCGTTCGAGGGCGCCTGGGCCGGCGCGGAAGACGGCGACGTCGTGCTGGTCGAATTCTTCGACTTCGCCTGCCCCTATTGCCGCAGCAGCGTCGCCGACGTCGAAAGGCTGCTGAAGGAAGATGGTGCGCTGAAGGTGGTCTGGCGCGATTTCCCCGTGCTCGGTCCCGAAAGCGAGGATGTCGCGTTGGCTAGCCTGTCGGCCGCCGGCCAGAATCGCTACCAGGCCTTCTACAACGCCATGTTCGATGCGGGCCGTCCCAATCGCGGCAACATGATCAAGGCCGTCCGCGCCGCGCGCATGAATGAACAGCGCACCGCCCGCGACCTCGAATCCGGCGCGTTGAAGGCCGAGATCCAGAAGAATATCGACCTTGGCCGCACCCTCGGCCTGACCGGAACGCCGAGCTATATCATCGGCGACCGCATCCTGTCCGGCGCGGTCGGCTATGAGGAATTGAAGAAGGCGGTGGCGGAGGCCCGGGCGCGCAAGCGCTGAAGGGCGGAGGCGCGCGGTGGAAGTGGAGCCGGCCGGCTCCCTCCCTTCTCCTTCGTCTCCGTTCGTTCCGAGCCCGCCTTTGCCTCACTCGCCGAGCGCTCCCACCTCCGTTCCTCCAGAGCACTCCCAACCTCCGTTCGTCCTGAGCCTGTCGAAGGACGACAGCGCAGGACTCAAAATTGTTCCGAACGGAGGTTGGGAGTGCTCAGGACGAACGGAAGTTAGGAACGAAGATGGCCGGATGGGGACCGGCCGATG
>CAZACH010000225.1:0-3899 GCA_964483275.1 uncultured Sphingomonadaceae bacterium
CCAGCGCCAGCATCGCCACCAGCAATGGCAGCAGCGGCGCCACCGAAACCGCAAAGCGTTCAGCCAGCGGGGTGCCAACCAGCGGCGTCGCGATCAGCAGCAGCCCGGCCAGCGGCAGGTCGACCAGCCGGCTCCAGTGGATGTCGGCGCCCAGCGGCGGCGCCATGCGATGCTGGCGCAGGTCGAACCAGCCCTGCCCGGCCAGCCAGTCGCGCACCTGTTGCAGGCGCATATTGTCGTCGGTGTCGGGCAGCGACAGCAGTTCGATGCCGCGCCATTTCTGCCAGACCAGCACCGCCGAGGCGACGACCCACAGCGCCAGCAGCAGCCACAGCCAGCGCCGGTCGCGGGCAGGGGATGGAGCTGTCGCCGTGTCGGGGAGGTATTTTGTCATCGGGAACGGCGACATCTAGCCGAGGCCGTGGCGGCGGGCCAGCCGATTATTACGGCGACGCCATGTCGTCAGCCTCCCCGAAATGCTTTACAGCGCGCCCATGATCGACCGCGTCCAGCGCCTTGCGACCCACCCCGTCACCGCCCAGTTCGCGCGGTTCGGCATCACCGGCGTCGCGCTGACCGTGATGTCGGCCGGGCTTTACTGGATCGGCGCCGCGCTGCTCGGCATCGCGCCGCTGGTGTCGACCGTCGTCGCCTATGCGATCGTCGTGCCGATCGGCTATTGGGTGCACAGCGCCTGGAGCTTCAGGGGGCACGGCACGCGCGACAATCTGTGGCGGACCAGCTTCCGCTTCGTCGCGGTGCAGGGCGTCGGCTTCCTCATCAACAGCCTTGCCGTCTGGGTGCTGACCGGGCTGCTCGGCGGCCCGGAATGGTGGCCGGTGATCCCGATGCTGGTGGTGACGCCGCTCGCCACCTTCTGGCTCAACCGCGTCTGGACGTTCAACTGAGCCATGGACCGCGCGCTGTTCGACCATATGGCCGAAAATGCCGACCGCCACTGGTGGTATGTCGCGCGCCGCGCGGTGCTGGTCGCGCTGATCCGCCGCCGCATCGCCCCGCCGCCGGGCGCGCGGATATTGGAGGTGGGATGCGGCACCGGCCACAACCTCGCCATGCTCGCCGGTTTCGGCGCGGTGGCGGGCACCGAGCTTGACGATCAGGCCCGCACCTTTGCCCGCGACCGCCTGAACGCCGACGTCGCCGCGGCGCGCCTGCCCGAACTTGACGGGGTGGCGGAGGCGGCGTTCGACCTCGTCGCCGCGCTCGACGTGATCGAGCATGTCGCCGACGATGTCGGCTCGCTCGCCAGCCTGGCGCGCCGGTTGCGGCCGGGCGGGCGGCTGCTCGTCACCGTGCCGGCCTATCCCTGGCTGTGGAGCGCGCACGACGTCGCCAACCACCATCTGCGCCGCTACACCGCCCGGTCATTGCGCAACGCGGCGGACGCGGCGGGGCTGCGCGTCGAGCATCTGGGCTATTTCAACATGCTGCTGCTGCCGCTGGTCATCGCCGCGCGCATCGCCGGCAAGGTCACGGGCAAGGACAGCAGCGACGACGCCATGCCGTCACCCGCCGTCAACCGCGCGCTGAAGGCGGTTTTCGCGCTCGAACGCTATTGGATCGGGCGGCTGTCGATGCCGGCCGGCGTCTCACTGGTCGCCGTGCTCACGCCGGCGCGATAGCCCAGCGCCGGCTCGCCGCCCGGCATGCGGCCGGCAATGTCGGCGACGATGTAGAGCGGCCGGCGCTTCGCCTCCATGTAGAGCCGGCCCAGATATTCGCCGAGCATGCCCAGCACGAACATCTGCACGGCGCCCAGCACCACCACCACCAGCATCAGCGAGGTCCAGCCGGGCGTGTTGTAGCCGTTGAGGTGGCCCCACAGGATATAGGCGATGATCGCCAGCGACCCCACCGCCAGCGTCAGCCCGACATAGCTGGCGAAGCGCAGCGGCGCGACGGAAAAGCCGGTGACGGCGTCGAGGGCGAAGCGCACCATCTTGCGCAGCGGATATTTCGTCTCCCCGGCATGGCGCACGGCGCGGTCATAGGCGAAGGGAATCTGGCGAAAGCCGATCCACGCGACCATGCCGCGAATGAAGCGCGCCTGTTCGGGCAGGCGCAGCAGCGTGTCGAGCGCGCGGCGGCTCATCAGGCGGAAATCGCCGGTATCGACCGGAATCTCGGTGTCGGTGATGCGCGACAGCACGCGATAGAACAGCGCCGCCGTCGCCCGCTTGAAGGCGGTGTCGCCCGCGCGCTGGCGACGCACCGCATAGACGACATCGGCCGTGGCGCTGTCCATCAGCGCCATCATGTCGACCAGCACCTCGGGCGGGTCCTGCAGGTCGGCGTCGATAATCAGGATGCGCGCGCCGCTCGACAGGTCGAGCCCGGCGGTCAGCGCAAGCTGATGGCCATGGTTGCGCGACAGGTGTACCGCCATCAGGCGGGGGTCGGTGGCCGCAAGCTGCTGCATGATCGGCCAGGTCGCATCGCGCGACCCGTCGTCGACCAGAATGATCTCATAGGCCTCGCCCACCGCCTGCAGCGCCGCCGCCGCGATCCGGCGGTGCAGTTCGGGCAGGCATCCCGCCTCGTTATAGCAGGGCACGACGATCGAGAGGGCGGGCGCGCTCATCGCAGCCCCGCCCGCGCGATCCGGTAGAGGATCGTGTTGCCGTTGCGGTACAGGGGGATGAGGTCGCTCGCCCTCGGCAGCATCGACCATGGCATGTTGACCACCCACAGATAATCGAACGCCTTGCGCGGAAATTCCGCCATCGTCCTGTTCAGGGGCGACTGCGGCTCGGTCAGGCAATTCTCGACCGGCACCATCTGCGAGGGGTCATGGGTATAGGGCGCGGCGTCCTGATAGCGGACGGTGAGCAGCTGCGCGCCGGGCAGCGCCCACTGGTCGTTGACGAACGCATCCCGCCGCACGATCGCCATGCTGCCGATATGTTCCAGCCGCGCCGAATGCCAGCGCGGATAACAGGGCTGGCCGACCAGGACGAGGATGCGCGCGCCCATCGGCACATGGTCCAGCGCCTCCAGCTGGCGATCATAGGACTGGTCGAAACGCCAGAAGACATAGGTGGTGCCGCCGATGCGCAACAGCAGGAAGGCCATGCCCGCGACCAGGAAAGCGCGGCGCAGCCACGGGCGCCGGAAGGGCCGGATCGCAAGGATGGCCATCGCCGCCAGCAGGGGCACCAGCCGCATGTCGGCATAGGCGGACCCGAAGACGATGCGCGGCATCAACACGAATGTCGCCGCCAGCAGCAGCGCCGCAAGGCCAAGGCGCCATTCGACCGCCTTCGGCCCGCGTATCCAGCCGGCGACGACCACCAGCGCCAGCACGCCGGCACCGGCGATGTCCCACAGCTCGTCCTGCTCGCGCAGCACCGAATAAAGCCAGCGCCACTTCAATTCCCAGTTGAACAGGTCGGCGGTCTGCCCGCTGACATTGCCGCTGCGCCACGCCAGCATGAACAGCAGGGGCAGCGTCAAGGCCATGCAGGCCGCGACGGTGCCGCCGAGCCGCGCCCGGCTGCCCTGCCCCCGCCGCGCGGGCGACAGCAACTCGCCGGCGAAACACAGCAGGCCCAGCACGCCCCAGCCAACCACATGGGTGATCCACACCAGACAGGCGATCGGCACGAACAGCGCCGCCCGCAACCGCCAACGGCCCTGCCGCCCCAGCCGCAGCCACAGCGCGAAGGCGCACAGGGCCAGCCCGATCGACAGCGACGCGTTCACGAAGCCGAACTGGAAGGGATAGCCATAGGCCAGCGGCAGGGCGAACAGCGCGGTCGCCGGCAGCTCGCCATGCACCTCGCGCGCCACCGCCAGCATGCCGCCGACCGTCAGCACCGGAATGGCGATGACCAGCAGCTTCCCCGCCAGCTCCAACCCCACCAGAGCGCTGAGCGGCA
>CAZACH010000226.1:0-3846 GCA_964483275.1 uncultured Sphingomonadaceae bacterium
GTCCACGCATTGCGGTGCAAGGCGGGATAGTCCGCCGTCCAGCGCCGATGCCCGCCCGCCGTCTGGAAGCAGGGTACGGCGATCGCCACCGCCAGCAGTCCGCAGATCAGCCGCCATGGGCCGGTATCGCCCCACCAGCCGGAATCGGGCGTGCCGTTCCACCACACGACAAGCGCCATGACCGCGCCGCCCGCCAGTCCGAACAGCGCCGACCAGCGCCAGCGTGGCTGCTCCACCGTGAAGCCGAACAGCAGCAGGCCGGTGGTGACGAAGGCGGCGAGGGCCGAGCGCTCCGCCGACGCGCGGCCGTGGCCTTCCAGCAACAGGTGGACCGCCAACGCGCCGGCGCCGCCGAGCGCGGCGATCAGCCACGCGCGCCACGACCAGCCTTTTCCCGCTGCTTCGGTCATGTATAACCCCCTCGCACGTGCAGGCGATGCACGCTGCCACGGCACTCGTCGCTTGCAAAGCCGGTCATGCTGGTGTTCCGGTCCTTGCAAAGGGAGAGCAGATGCTTGCCAGGCGGTTCTTGTGGGTCATTGCGGGGCTGATCGTGCTGACAATTGCGGCTGCGCTGGCCTATCGACTCTTCGGCGAACAGCTCATGCGGGCGGCGATGGTGCCCTCCGTGTCCTTCGCCGACAGCCCGCAGGCCGCCGCACCGGACTATCGCCGCGCCGATATGTGGGTGGCACGCCCCGACCTGCCCGACGATCCGTCGCGCTGGACGCCGGAGGGCTATGAGGCCGCGCCCAAGCCCGGTGTCGCGATCTTCTATCTGCACCCGACCACCTATCTCGGCCGCGATCGCTGGAACGGGCCGTTCGACGATGCCGAGGCCAATGAGCGCACGCGCATGTTCACCCAGACGCAGGCCAGCGCCTTCAACGGCGTCGGCGCGGTCTGGGCGCCGCGCTATCGGCAGGCGACCTTCGGCGCCTTCCTGACCAACAAGGATGATGCGAACAAGGCGATCGACCTTGCCTATCGCGACATCAGCGCCGCATTCGACACCTTCCTTGCCAGCGTGCCGGAAAACCGGCCGGTCATCCTCGCCGGGCACAGCCAGGGCTCGCTGCTGCTGCTGCGCCTGCTCAAGGAACGGGTGGCGGGCACCCCGGCGGCGCGGCGCATCCTGGCGGTCTATGCGGTCGGCTGGCCGATCTCGATCGAGGCGGACCTGCCGGCGCTCGGCCTTGCCGCCTGCGACGGGCCGGGCCAGATCAACTGCATCCTGTCGTGGCAGAGCTTTGCCGAACCGGCCGAGCCGGGCCTGATCCGCGACGCCTTCGATCGCGTGCCCGGCCTTGCCGGCGGCGACCGCAAGGGCACGCGCCTGCTGTGCACCAACCCGCTGACCGGCGCGCCCGGCACGACGGCTCCTGCCGCCGCCAATCTCGGCGCGCTGCGGCCGACCGCCGACTATGCCGACGTCGTGGTGGAATCGGGGCGGGTCGGCGCGGAATGCGCGGACAGCGGCATCTTGCTGATCGGCGAGGGGCCGGACGGTTTCGGCCGCTATGTCCTGCCGGGCAATAATTACCACGTCTATGACTATACCCTGTTCTGGGCGAACATCCGCGCCGATGCCGAAGCGCGGACGGGGGCGTGGTTCGCCCAGGCGCCACGTTGATCGGCAGCGACCTTTCCGCCTTCCGCGCGGCGCTGCCGCAGGGCGGACGGCTGATGGGGCTGGATGTCGGCACGCGCACGATCGGCGTCGCGCTGTGCGATGCCGGCTGGACCATCGCCAGCCCCGCCGAACTGGTGCGGCGCACTAAGTTCAGCCTCGATCTCGCCCATCTGAAGGCGCTGGCCGAGGCGCAGGGCGTGGCGGGGCTGGTGGTCGGCCTGCCGCTCAACCTCGACGGCAGCGACAGCCCGCGCACCCAGTCGGTGCGCGCCTTCGCCCGCAACCTCGCGCCGCTGGAACGGCCGATCCTGCTGTGGGACGAACGCTGGTCGACGCAGGCCGTCACCCGCACCTTGCTGGAGGCCGACGCCAGCCGCGCGCGGCGCAGCGAACTGGTCGACAAGCTCGCCGCCGGATACATATTGCAAGGCGCCATCGACGCGCTGGCCATGGCGCCGCTCGACTGAGGATGGCGGCCGCTCAGGCGGAACGGAAGGGCAGCACCGCCTCATAGGCCGCCAGCGTGGTTTCCGCCGGCATCGCGCCACGGCGCATCAGGAAGGCGTGGCGGACAATCTCGGCCTGCTGCTCCAGCCCATAGCGCGCCAGCGGCCGGCCCGGCGCGAAGCGATAGCCATAGCGGCAGAAGGGATGGCGCATCAGCGGCAGATACCAGCGCCCGCCGCGCTGCGCCTGCCAGACATGGGTCATCTCGTGGATGAACAGCCCCTGCGCGCCGAGGTCGGCGGCGGCGAAGTCGGGCCGCCAGTGCGGTCCCTGCGGATGGAACCAGATGTCGCCATCGGGCGCCATGACGATCCGGCGCGGCTGAAGCGGCCACCAGCAGCGGCGGCGGATGCGCACCCGGTCATAGTCGATCGCCGCGCCGAACATGCTGGCGGCCAGCGCGCGCTCCCCCGCGGTCAGGGCGCGGGCGAGCGCACCCGTCGGCTCAATGGTGGCCCTGATGCCCAGCCGTCGGCCCTTCGCCGGCGCCGACCACCTGCGCCTCGGCCTTCACCGTGCCGCCGTCCTTGAGCTTGAAGACCAGCGGCACATGGTCGCCGACCTTCAGCCCGGCGTCGAGGCCGAACAGCATGATGTGGTTGCCCGCCGGCTTGAACGCGACGCGCGCCTCGGGCGGCACCACCACGTCTTCCAGCGGGACCATCTTCATGACGCCGCCGACCATGCGGCTCTGGTGCAACTCGACGCGCCTGGCGCTCGGGCTTTCGGCGCCGACGACGCGCTGAAGCTCGGGGCCGCCGACAAGGGTGAAATAGCCCGCGGCGGGACGGCCGGTGACGGCCGGCAGCCGGACCCAGGCATTCTCAACGGTGATCGCCGGGGCGGCAGGCGCCGGCGCGGGCGATTCGACGGCGACGAGAGCCGCCAGCAAAAGGGGGGTAAACATGCCGCCCCTTCTATCCTGAGCGGACGCCAAGCCCAAGCATTTGTTGCCGCACGCGCTCTTTCGACCGCATGAGAGGCGATCACGGTCTTGCAGCGGCATCCGCGCCACCTATATCGCACCCGGAATGCTGGACGTGACGTGCTTTGCAAGGCGTCGCGCTCGGCGCTTTGAACGACTTAGAGGGACATAGAGGACTCATGGCCAAAGTTATCGGAATCGATCTCGGCACCACCAACAGCTGCGTCTCGGTCATGGAAGGCAGCCAGCCAAAGGTGATCGAGAATGCGGAAGGCGCGCGCACCACGCCGTCGATGGTCGCGTTCACACGGGACAATGAGCGGCTGATCGGCCAGCCCGCCAAGCGCCAGGCCGTGACCAATCCCGAGAACACCGTGTTCGCGGTCAAGCGCCTGATCGGCCGTCGCTTCGACGATCCGATGACGCAGAAGGACATGAACCTCGTCCCCTACAAGATCGTCAAGGGCGGCAATGGCGACGCCTGGGTCCATGCCGGCGGCGAGGATTACAGCCCCAGCCAGATCAGCGCCTTCATCCTTCAGAAGATGAAGGAAACCGCCGAATCCTACCTCGGCGAAACCGTCACCCAGGCGGTCATCACGGTCCCCGCCTATTTCAACGACGCCCAGCGCCAGGCGACCAAGGACGCCGGCAAGGTCGCCGGCCTCGACGTGCTGCGCATCATCAACGAGCCGACGGCAGCCGCCCTCGCCTATGGGCTTGAGAAGCAGGACGGCAAGACCATCGCGGTCTATGACCTTGGCGGCGGCACGTTCGACAT
>CAZACH010000227.1:0-3839 GCA_964483275.1 uncultured Sphingomonadaceae bacterium
TGAGACCGCGCACCATCATTGCCTCTATGTCCGGCAAGAGCTCCGCGCAGAGGAGTGGGTTGAGCCCGAGGGCCTCGGCGATCGCGAGGGCGGCGGTCATGTCGAGCCCCAGGACCGCGCCGGGTATGGCGCGCAGCTGGCCGGTGAGCCGCAAGGCGAGATCCCAGACCTGCCAGCCTTCCAGTGTGACCGGTCGGTTCAGGACAGCTGGGCACTCGCCGCAGCTGCGTCCTGTGCTGACATGGCAGGATCGGCAATACTGGTCGCCCCCGCTGAAATGCCACTCGGCAAGGGCGCGGAGTCGTTTTTTTCCGCCTCCAGCAGCAGACCCTTCGAGACGTAGCGCAGCTGGAAGGCCTCGAAGAGCGGCAGGATGTCGAGCAGCGCATCGATCCCTTCCGGCGTGACCGGCACGGGATGGCCGTCCGCATCGCCGACGCCCTCCCAGTCCTCGACCACGAGCCGCGCCAGCGCCTTGGCCATGGCGACTGCGATGGTCTCGTTCGAAGCTCCTTCGGGCAGGCTGGTGACGGTCGGATCGCTGCGCGCCGCCGCCATCAAGGATGTCGTGAGCGGACCGACGTGCAGGCGCACGCCGTGGCCGAGATCGAGCCAGCGCGGCTCGCGGGAGAGATCGAGACGGATCATGGATGCATCCTCATGCGTAGCTGGTGACGTCGTTCAGGAGATGGGCGCGCAGCATGGTGCCCTCGCTGTCGTCGAAGGCGGCGCGCCAGTCGAAGCTCGCCTCGACCCCGCCGGGGCCGGAGACGGCGTATTTGGGTTTGGGCAGGAAGACGCGCGGCAGCTCGAACCGCAGCGCGTAGCCTTCGGGGAAGGTGAAGCCGTAATCGAGTGCGACGGGATCGCCATTGGCGGCCTCGGCGACCAGCGTCGCTCCGTCGAAGCGCACTGACATCGAGCCTTCGGCGGACGCGAAGGTGGGGTCCGCCGCTTCGATCTTGCCGTCCTCGCGGATCACCCGCACCCGTTCGAGATTGTTGGAGAAGGTGAGACTGCCGCCGGTGACTCCCGCCAGCGCCGATCCGCCACGCCGGATGAAGCCGCGTCCCTGACTGAAACGGCGCAGCGAGAAGGCATCCGGGCTGGCGTCGACGGTGGCGGCGAAACGTTCCTCGCCCTGCGCCACGAGCTGAAGACGGGCGTTGGCAGGCCCTTCCTGGCCCATCTCGAAATTGATGCTCTCCATCACCGTACCGAGGTGGCGGAAGAAGACCGGCGTCGTGAGCTTGGGGTGCCCGACCTCGATGGTGTAACTCGGGATGTCGTCGGCGCCGCTTTCCCAGACATGGGCGTAGCCGCCGCCGGTCAGGGTCGGTGCGGACACGGTCGCCGCCGATGCTGCGAGGGTGAAGCTGTTGCCAGACGGGCCTGCCGTGTCGAACGCGATCACCAGCGTCTGCGTGCTCGTCGGCCGCGAATAGGTGCATTTCGCGATCTCGACATCGGCCGATGCGTTGAGGTCGCTGACCAGCTGATCGACCGTCTGCGTGGCCGTTCCCTGGATCTGCGTCTCCTGTGCACCGGCCATGCCGGAGACGAACGTCCAGACCGTGCCGTTCAATGTGATGGTGTCGCCCGCCGCGGGATTGACGGCGAAGACGATCGAGCCGCTGGCATTCATGGGCGTGGTCACCGGGTCTCCGAAAAGGCCCGTCAGCCAGAAGCCCGTTCCACGCAGGTCGAGCGGGATGTCGAGCTGGCCCTCGTCGGTGATGAGGCCGCGATAGGGATCCTGCGCGTTGCGCCCACGCCCGAGCAGCGGGTCGTCTCCCAGCGGCTGCGCCGAGGAGAGGTCTGTCGACTTGAAGTCCAGGCTTCGATAGCCGGAGAGCGGAGCCACCCCATAGCTTGCCTCGCGGCAAACTTTCAGCGTGGCGTCCGCGCCGTAAGCGCGCACCTTGGGCATTGAAAACTCCTTGAGCTGAAAACGTCAGTGGCTGAGCGGATCGCTCACCAGGTATTCGACCGTGACGGCGAGCCGGGCAGTGAGGACCGGGGCCGCGCCCTCGATCGCCAGCGCCCCGGTCTCGGGCGCCGACGGCGTCAGGTTCTCGGCGCGGCCGCCCAGCGACGGGTCGATCCTGAGCGCCATCCCGATCGATCCGAGGAGCCCATCGAGCGCTGCCTCGCCGCCGCCTGCGGGATCGCGGGGCACATAGGCCTCGATCTCGACCCTGTGGGCGTAGAACTCCGTGCGCGGATTGAGCGTCACGTCCGGCTCACCCGGATCGCCGTCGCGCAGGATGACGAGACCGGCAGCAGGCACCTTCTCGGGCAGGACTTCATTGCGACGTACGTTCGCGGCCAGCGCGGATTCGAGGGTCGAAAAGAGCGATGTGAGAATGTCTTCACGCCGGGACATCAGCGGCTTCCGTCCTCTCCAGAAATCCAGTTGCGCACGACGAGGCTGGGCAACCGGGTCACCCAGCGCTCCGCGGCGCCTGCCACATCGAGGCGCTTGCGGACCGTGACCTGTGGCACCAGAACGAAGATCGGCACGGTGACCAGTCCTCGACCCGTCCGAAGCGCCGAAGCGCTCGCGCGCGAGAAACCGCCGCGCTTGCCTGTCCGGGCACGCATGTTATCGGCGACGAGCAGAGAAGCGGCATTGCGGCGATAGACGAAGCGCAGCCGTTGCCCCGTGCGTCGCTCCCATCCGCCGGGGGTGATCTTCCGGCCGCCATCCCCGTACCGGCCAGCGGCCGCCGTCGGGATCGCGAGGAAGAAACCGTTCTTCGAGCGAATGGTCGTGCCGTCCTCGTAGATGCGGATGATGCCCGGCGCCTTGGACCAGACGAGACCCGCCGCCCGGATGCTGTCTTCACCTATGGGATAGACTTGGCCCCGCCAGGTGCGCGCCAGCCTTGGGCCCAGCCCCGCCGAGATGACCTGCGTCCGGAGCTCGGTCTTCAGGCCTTCGGTGGCTTGAGCGATCCCGGTGGTGACGGCCTTCTCGGCGGCCTTGATCTCTTCGGACATCAGCTTGCCGAGATCGCCGATCGTGCTGACCGAAAACCTCATGCCTCGCGCAGCTCCGTCGTCCAGATCAGTCGCTCCGCATCCCGGCTCGGCTCTCCCTGGACGACGTAGGAAACGCCGTCGAGCTGGAACCCGTCGCCTTCGGCGAGCTGCGGCGCATCGGCGACGCGAATGTCGAGAAGCGTCGTGGCGGCATGAAGCCGGGTCTCGCCGAACTCGAAGACCCGGTCGGGCCGGCGCAAGACGACCCGAACGGAGACGGCGTTGCCGCCCTTTGGCGTGAAGGTCGCGTCCCGCGCCATGTTCGGGTCGGCAAACAGCGTCTCGAACGCAGCGGCAATGGCCGACATCAGAAGCTGCCATTCAGGCGAACCCGCCCGATGACGTCACCGGCGCCACCGGCGACGGCTTCGGTCGCAACGCCGACTAGCGTGTTGGCGGTGGCGGTCTTCGTCGCCTCCTTGTTGGTGTTGTCCCAGTAGACCTTGTCGCCCGCGGCCCAGGCCTGCGAGGCGACCTTCTTCAGGTCGAAGACGCCGACGAGCGACGCCTCGACGGTCTCGCCGAGGGCAGCGCTGCCCGCCGCCACGCCAAAGATGGAGCCGACGAGCAGGCCGTCGCCGGAAACGACCGCATAGGGCGCGGTCAGGGTGATGGTGTTGCCGGGCTGGACGTAGTTCTTCATGGGCTTGATCCTCTTGGAAAGACGAAGGGCGGCCCGTCAGGACCGCCCGCATGTCAGGATTCAGGATGGGTGCGTTACGCGCCCGGGTTCTTGTAGAGGCCGCGCCAGTCGATGGCCTTGGCGCCGAAGTCGAGGCGGCACTTGATCTCGA
>CAZACH010000228.1:0-3838 GCA_964483275.1 uncultured Sphingomonadaceae bacterium
GGCGAACTCAAGCACGGCCCGATCGCGCTGATCGACGAGGATGTGCCGGTGATCGTCATGGCGCCGTCCGGCCCGCTGTTCGAGAAGACCGTCTCCAACATGCAGGAAGTACGCGCGCGCGGCGGCAAGGTCGTGCTGATCTCCGATGCGGAGGGCGTCGTCGCGGCGGGCGACGGCTGCCTCGCCACCATCGTCATGCCGCATGTCGACGCGCTGATCGCGCCGCTGGTCTATGCGATCCCGGTCCAGCTCCTCGCCTATCATGTCGCGCTGGCCAAGGGCACGGACGTCGATCAGCCCCGCAACCTCGCCAAGAGCGTGACCGTCGAATGAGCGTGCCGGTCAAGGTCGAAGGCGGCTGCCACTGCGGCAATGTGCGCTTCACCGTGACACTGCCCGACCCGGCGGTGAGCTTGCTCGACTGCAATTGCTCGATCTGTTCGATGACCGGCTATCTGCACCTGATCGTGCCGGACAGCGGCTTCACGCTGGATGAGGGCAAGGAGGAACTGACGCTCTACCGCTTCGGCAGCGGCAAGGCGAAACACTTCTTCTGCCGGATTTGCGGCATTAAGAGCTTCTACAAGCCGCGCTCCCATCCCGACGGCTGGAGCGTCAATTATCGCTGCCTCGACGAGGGGCACGGGCTGGAACCGACGATCCAGCCCTATGACGGCCGCGACTGGGAAAAGGCCCGCGCCGCCCTCAAGGATTGAAATATCTGGACAATCGCCGCGCTTTCGTGCATTCACGATCCAACATGCAGTATCGGTTCGCCCTCCTTCTACGACTTACGCGCCCTTAGGCGCGAGTGAGGACGCGTGCCCGTGCGGCACGGCGCGACCGCGCCTAAGGGAAAATCCGCTTACATTCCCAAGGCCACCGATTTTGGAGCATGTCTCCCATGACTGAAGTAAACCGCGACACCATTCTGGTTTTCGACACCACCTTGCGCGACGGCGAGCAATCGCCCGGCTGCTCCATGAATCTGGAGGAGAAGCTCAAGGTCGCCGCCCAGTTGGAAGCAATGGGCGTCGACATCATCGAAGCCGGCTTCGCCATCGCCTCCGAAGGCGATTTCGAAGCGGTGAGCGAGGTCGCGCGCCAGTGCGAGACCGCCACCGTCGCGAGCCTGGCCCGCGCCGCCATTGCCGACATCGAGCGGGCATGGGCGGCGGTGCGCCACGCCAAGCGCCCGCGCATCCATACCTTCCTGGCGACATCGCCGCTGCATATGCGGGTCAAGCTGAACAAGTCGCCCGAGGAAGTGCTGGAGGCGATCCATCATTCCGTCACGGCGGCGCGCAACCTCTGCCCTGATGTCGAATGGTCGGCCGAGGACGCGACGCGCAGCGAGCCGGACTTCCTGGCCCGCGCCATCGAGACCGCGATCAAGGCCGGCGCGCGCACGATCAACCTGCCCGATACGGTCGGTTACGCGACGCCGGAAGTCTATGGCGCCATGTTCCGCGACATGATCGAGCGGGTGCCCAATTCGGATCTGGCGATCTTTTCCACCCATTGCCACAATGATCTGGGTCTGGCCGTCGCCAACACGCTGGCGGCGGTGATGGGCGGCGCGCGGCAGGTCGAATCGACCATCAACGGCATCGGCGAGCGCGCCGGCAATGCCGCGATGGAGGAGATCGCCATGGCCATCAAGGTGCGCCACGACGTGCTGCCGGTGCGCACCAACATCGTCTCGACGGAGATCACCAAGGCCAGCCGTCTGGTCTCCGGCATCACCGGCTTCCAGGTCCAGCCCAACAAGGCGATCGTCGGCGCCAACGCCTTCGCGCATGAAAGCGGCATCCATCAGGACGGCATGATCAAGGACGCCTCGACCTATGAGATCATGACGCCGGAAAGCGTCGGGGTCGTCGCCTCCAATCTGGTGATGGGCAAGCATAGCGGCCGCGCCGCCTTCCGGCAGAAGCTGGAGCATCTGGGCTATGATTTGGGCGAGAACGCGTTCCTGGACGCCTTCACCCGGTTCAAGGCGCTGGCCGATGCCAAGAAGCACATCTATGACGAGGACATCATCGCCCTGGTCGATGACGAGGTGCTGCGCGGCAACGATCGCATCCAGGTCCGGGAGGTCGAGGTCTATTGCGGCACCAACGGCCCGCAGCGCGCCGTGCTGACGCTGGAGATCGACGGCGTCGAGCAAACCACCACCGCGCGCGGCAACGGCCCGGTCGACGCCCTGTTCAGCGCGGTGCGCGAGCTGGTGCCGCATGAGGCCGGCCTGCTGGAACGCTATGAGGTCCATGCCGTCACCGAGGGCACCGACGCGCAGGCCGAAGTGTCGGTGGTGCTGGCCGAGGACGGCCGCACCGTCATGGGCCGGGGCGCCCATGTCGATACGATGGTGGCGAGCGTGCGCGCCTATGTGAACGCGCTCAACAAGCTGGCCGTCAAGCGCGGCCGCCATCCGGTCGACAGTCGCGCGGTCGGCTGAAGCAGATAGCGGGGGTGGAGGCGGCCGAGCCGCTTCCGTCCCTCCCCCGGCCTACGCAACCAAATCCGAGGCCAGGCGATTGGTCTCCTGCACCTTGAGGAGATATTTCGTGCGCAAAACGATTTATGCCCTGACAGCCGCCACCGGCTTCGGCCTTATTGCCGCCCCTGCCCTCGCCACCGACCGCCCGCCCAACGCGCAGGAGCGCACCGCCATCGAGAAGGTGCTGCGCGATCAGGCTTTCGTCAGCTGGGAAGAGATCGAGTTCGATGACGGCCTGTGGGAGGTCGACGACGCCCGCACCGCCGACGGCAAGGAATATGACCTGAAGCTCGACCCCAAGACGCTCAGGATCGTCAAGCGAACGCTCGATAATTGAGGCATCGGCGTTGCGGTTGGTTCTTCCTGGATGGCGCCAGCTTCCCCGCGCCCTGCCTCCCTCGCCCTGATCTTCCACCTCCGTTCGTCCTGAGCCTGTCGAAGGACGGCAGCGCGGGCCTCAAAACCATTCCGAACGGATGATGAGATCAAGTGCTGTCGTCCTTCGACAGGCTCAGGACGAACGGAGGCCGGGTTATCGCCGGGTGACGGAACGGGGCTTCCTCCACGCCCGCTGCTCCAACCAACCCCTCACTTGCGCCCGAACAGCTTCTCGATGTCGCCATGGTCGAGCTTCACCCAAGTCGGGCGGCCGTGGTTGCACTGCCCGCTGTGCGGCGTGATCTCCATCTCGCGCAACAGCGCATTCATTTCCGCGATCGAGAGCAGGCGTCCCGCGCGGACCGATCCGTGGCAGGCCATGGTTGCGGCGACATGGTCCAGCCGTTCCTTGAGCGACAGCGCCTGATCGAAGGCGGCAAGTTCGTCGGCGAGGTCGACGACCAGCCCCTTGACGTCACCCTGCCCGAGCAGCGCCGGCGTGGCGCGCACCAGAATGGCGGCGGGGCCGAAGCGTTCGATCTCCAGCCCGAACTCGGCCAGTTCGGCGGCGCGCGTCTCCAGATTGTCGCAGGCCGCTTCGTCAAGCTCGCCGCCCTCGGGCAGCAGCAGCGCCTGCCGCGCCACCGCGCCGCCCGCCATCGCCTTGCGCATCCGCTCCAGCACGAGCCGCTCATGCGCCGCATGCTGGTCGACGATGACCAGCCCGTCCTCCGCTTCCGCCACGATATAGGTGGCCCGCACCTGCCCGCGCGCGACGCCGAGCGGATAGGACGCCTGCGCCGGCACGGCATGACCGGCGACGGCATGGTCGCCATCCGATCGCCCGACCGGCGGTGCATCGAAGGCCAGGCGGTTGTCGCCCAGTCCGGCGGACGGTGCGTAGGATGCCGATGAGGTGGCCGCATAAACGCCGGGACGCGGCGGCAGGGTCGGCGC
>CAZACH010000229.1:0-3830 GCA_964483275.1 uncultured Sphingomonadaceae bacterium
CACCGCGATCGTCGATACCGGCATGAACGTCCCGATGTGTCGCGCGGTCTGGGAAGCCTTGCTGCCCGGCCGGCGCATCACGCGGATCATCTGCACCCATCTGCATCCCGATCATATTGGGCTGGCCGGCTGGCTGTCGCATCGCAGCGGCGCGCGGGTCCATATGAGCCGCGACGAATATTTGCTGGCGCGCGTCCTGCAACTCCGCCCGCTCGAATCGCCGCCGGACGAGGCGCTCGCCTATGTCATGGCCGCCGGCTGGCCGGAGGACTGGATCGCGGCGTTCCGCAACACGCGCTGGAATTATTTCGCGACCAACACGACGCCGCTGCCCGGCAGCTATCATCGGCTGGAGGAGGGCGACGAACTGCACATCGGCGCGCGGCGCTGGCGTGTCACCATCGGCAGCGGCCATTCGCCCGAGCATGTCTGCCTGGTCGACCATGAAGGCGGGGTGATGATCAGCGGCGACCAGGTGCTGCCGCGCATCACGCCCAACGTCTCGGTCAACGTCATGGAGCCGCGCGGCGATCCGCTCGGCAACTGGCTGGACAGCCTGCGGGCGTTCCTGTCGCTGCCGGCCGACATGCTGGTGCTGCCGGCGCACGGCTATCCTTTTCACGGCCTGCACGAACGCCTGCGCCAGATCATCGCCGGGCATGAGGAGCGGCTGGCCCTGTTGCAGGATTTCTGCCGCACGCCGCGCACCGTCCATGACTGCCTGCCGCGCCTGTTCGGTGCGCGGCTCAATGATTCGAACAGGTTCATGGCGACCGGCGAGGCCTTCGCCCATTTGCGGCGCCTGCAACGACAGGCGCTCGTCGTCGCGGAGCGTCGCGGGGCGGCGCTTCACTTCCACACCGCCTGAGGCGCTGCAATCGCTTGGCGTTCCCGTCGCCGGCTGATAGCGATGGGACATGCACGACGTCATCTGGCGCACCCGTTACGCGCATCCCACGCCGTGGGACCAGCAGTTCAGCCCCCTCAGCCTGCCCGAGATGTTTGCCCGCACCGCCGCGCGCGTGCCGGATGCGCCGCTGATCGACTTCTATGGCCGGCGCTATAGTTATGCCGCCGTCGAACGCGCCGCCGACCGCTTCGCGCGCGGCCTGCTGGATCTGGGCATCGGGCCGGGGGATCGCGTCGGCCTGTTCCTGCCCAATGTGCCCCATTATCTGGCGGCCTATTATGGCGCGCTGAAGCTGGGGGCGATCGTCGTCAACTTCTCGCCGCTCTATACCGCCGAGGAACTGCGCCATCAGGTGGAGGACAGCGGCACGCGGCTGCTGGTGACGCTCGATGCGGCGCAGCTTCTGCCGACGGCGCTCAAGGTGCTGGACAATTCGTCGCTGGAGCGGCTGGTCGTCGGATCGCTGGCGGGCGTGCTGCCGCGCGCCAAGAGCCTGCTTTACACGCTGTTCCGGCGCGGGGACATTGCGCCCCGGCCCAAGGATCCCCGCATTTCGGCCTTTTCCGCCGTGATCCGTAACGATGGCGGCTGTCCGATGCCGGTGGTGGACGCCGTCAACGACATTGCGCTGATCCAATATACCGGCGGCACGACCGGCACGCCCAAGGGGGCGATGCTGACCCACCAGAATCTGACGGCCAACGCCCGCCAGACCGCCGTGATCGACCCCCATGGCGAGGATGAGGAGCGGGTGCTGGGCGTGCTGCCGCTGTTCCATGTCTTCGCCAATAGCTGCGTGCTCAATCGCACGGTTTCGATCGGCGGCATGATCGTGCTGCTGCCCCGCTTCGACGCGCGGCAGGTGCTGAAGGCGGTGGAGCGCACCCGCGCGACGTCGCTGCCGGGCGTGCCGACCATGTACCAGGCGCTGCTCGACTGCCCCGACATCGCGCGCACCGACTTCACCAGCCTGCGCATCTGCGTGTCCGGCGGCGCCTCGATGCCGGCGGAGTTGCGCGCGCATTTCGAGGAGGTGACGGGCGCGGGGGTCAGCGAGGGCTATGGCCTGACCGAGGCGCCGGTCGTTTCGGTCAACCCCTATGAGGGCGACATTCGCGGCGGCACCATCGGCCACCCGCTGCCCGCCACCCGAATCCGCCTCGTCGACCGGGAGGACCCGACGCGACCCGCGCCGGAGGGCGAGCCGGGCGAGATCACCGTCGCCGGGCCGCAGGTGATGAAAGGCTATTGGAATCGGCCGGACAAGGATGCCGATATCTTCGTCGACGGCTTCCTGCGCACCGGCGATGTCGGCCTGATGGACGCGGACGGCTATGTCCGCATCGTCGACCGCTTGAAGGACATGATCAGCGTCGGCGGGTTCAAGGTGTTCCCCAGCCAGGTCGAGGCGGTACTCTATCGCCATCCGGCGGTGCGCGAGGCGCTCGTGATCGGCGTGCCCGACCATTATCATGGCGAGATGCCCAAGGCGTTCGTGACGCTGACCGACAATGCCGATGTCGACGGCGAGGCGCTGCTGGCGTGGCTCAACCCCCAGCTCGGCAAGCACGAGCGCTGCGTCGCGGTGGAAGTGCGCGAAAGCCTGCCCAAGACGCTGGTCGGCAAGCTCAGCCGCAAGGAGCTGGTGGCCGAGGAAGCGGCGCGGGCGGGCGAGGGGAATGCTCTCCCCGCTTGACCAGCGGCGGGCACGCGGCCACAACCGCCCGATGACAGGGGTTGATGGCATTGAGGCACTGAGCTTCGAGGACGCGCTGAAGCGTCTGGAGCAGATCGTCCACAAGCTCGAGACCGGCGAGGCCGGCCTTGAGGAATCGTTGACGCTCTATGCGACCGGCGATGCCCTGCGCGCGCACTGCGAAGCGAAGCTCGCCGCCGCGCAGGCCAGGATCGAGCAGATTCAGCTTGGCGCGGGCGGGCAGCCCCAGGGTACCAAGCCATTCGATGCCGGCTGACTGTCCGGTGGTCACGCCTTCCGTCAGCCTGAAACCGGCCCTCGACGCGATGGCGCGTGCCCTCGACCAGCGGTTCGAGCGGCTGCTGCCATTGCCCGGCGATCCGCGCAACCGGCTTTACGAAGCGGTTCGCCATGCCGCCATCGGCGGGGGCAAGCGGATGCGGCCGTTGCTGGTCGTCGCGGCATGCGACCTGTTCCATGTCGACCGCGAGCGCGCCTTGCGCGTCGGCCTCGCGATCGAGTGCATCCATTGCTACAGCCTCGTCCACGACGATCTGCCGTGCATGGACGATGACAAGACGCGGCGCGGCAAGCCGACCGTCCACGTCGCCTTCGATGAGGCGACCGCGGTGCTCGCCGGCGACGCGCTGCATGCGCTGGGCTTCGAGATCCTGGCCGACGAGGCCACGCACGAGGATCCGTTCGTGCGCATCGAACTGGTTGCCGAACTGGCGCGGGCGAGCGGGCCGGCGGGCATGGCCGGCGGCCAGATGATGGACCTGGTGGCGGAGAAGGAACCTTTTGACCTGCCCACCATCACCCGCTTGCAACAGCTCAAGACCGGCGCGCTGATCGGCTTCTGCCTTGAGGCGGGGGCGATCATGGGCCGGGTTCCGCCGGCCGGGCGCACGCAGCTGCGCGGCTATGCCCGCGACTTGGGCCTCGCCTTCCAGATCGCCGACGATCTTCTGGACATCGAGGGCAATGCCGAAGCGACGGGCAAGGCGGTCCGCAAGGATGCCGGCGCCGGCAAGGCGACCTTCGTTTCGCTGCTGGGGGTGGAGCGGGCGCGCCAGCAGGCCGACATGCTGATCGACCAGGCGATCGGGCATCTTCACGCTTTCGGCCCGGAAGGCGATCTGCTGCGCGCGATCGCGCGGTTCGCGGTCGATCGGGATCGATAAGGGGACGCGCATGGGCGTATTGGTAGGGGTTTATCCGGGC
>CAZACH010000230.1:0-3800 GCA_964483275.1 uncultured Sphingomonadaceae bacterium
ATCCTGATGCAGATGGGCACGGTCGACGCGATGGAGTTCCTGCTCGACAAGATGAAGGATTCGAAGACCAACGAGGATTTCTTCGAATCCATGAACCACTGACGCGCGCTGGGGTTCTTGAAGGACTGAACTGAGGGAAACGAGCCGCTGATGCTTGAAATTTGGCAACATATCGTCGCGGATTTTTCAAACATCACCTCCCCGTCAGCCATGGCCGCCTTTGGCCAGGTGCTGATGATCGACATCATGCTGGCGGGAGACAACGCCATCGTGGTCGGCGCCCTCGCCGCCGGACTGCCCGCGCAGCGGCGGCGTCAGGTCATCCTGATCGGTATCGGCGCCGCGCTGGTGCTGCGCATCTTCTTCGCGCTGATCGTGACGCAGCTGCTCCAGATCGTCGGGCTGGTGCTTGGCGGCGGCCTGTTGCTGCTGTGGGTGTCGTGGAAGATGTACCGCGAGCTGCGGCCGGCCTCGGCGGGCGGTTCGCCGGAAATCGAGGGCGACGAGCATAGCGGCGTTACCCCGGCGCGCAGTTTCGCCTCCGCCGCCTGGGCCGTGGCCGTCGCCGATGTCAGCATGAGCCTGGACAATGTGCTGGCGGTCGCGGGGGCGGCGCGCGACCATCCCGGTATCCTCATCATCGGCCTGATCCTGTCGGTGGCGTTCATGGGCCTCGCCGCCAACTTCATCGCCAAATATATCGAGCGTTACCACTGGATCGCCTATGTCGGCCTGGTCGTCATCCTCTATGTCGCCGGCAAGATGATCTATGACGGGTTCGTCGATCCCGCGGTGGGCGTGCTGACCCTGTTCAACTGACCGGATCGGGGATCAGCACGATCGATCCCGTGGTGCGCCGCGCTTCGAGGGCGCGGTGCGCGTCGGCGGCCTGACTGAGCGGCAGTGACAGGCCGATGTCGATCTTGACGATATTCCTGCCGATGAGGTCGAACAGTCGATCGGCCGCCTGCCGCCGGGCGTCCACCGTGTCGATATAATCGAACAGCGTCGGCCGCGTCGCGAACAGCGATCCGGCGCGGCTGAGGTCGAGCAGCGACACCGGCGGCACCGGCCCGCTCGCATTGCCATAGGAGATCATCAGCCCGCGCCTGGACAGCGAGGCGAGCGACGCGGTCCAGCTGTCGGCGCCGACACCGTCGAACACGCTGTTCACCCCATGCCCATCCGTGAGGTCGCGGACGGCTTTGGCGAGCATATCATAGCCGCAGTCGAGCGCATGATCGGCGCCCAGGGCGGCGGCGCGCCGCGCCTTTGCCGCACTGCCGGCATGGGCGATCACCGTCGCGCCGATATGTTTCAGCCACTGGACGAGAAGCGAGCCAACCCCGCCGGCGGCGGCGTGGACGAGCACCGTCTGGCCGGGCGTCACCCGTCCGCACCGCTCGGCGAGCATCCACGCCGTCATGCCCTTGAGCATCGCGGCCGCCGCCTGCTTCGCGTCCACCCTGTCGGGTATCGGCACCAGAATTTCAGAAGGGACGACCGCGTGGGTGGCATAGGCGCCCGGCGTGGCGGTGGCATAGCCGACCCGATCGCCGATTTTCATCCCCTCCACGCCCGCGCCCATCGCCTCGACGACCCCGGCTGCTTCACTGCCGAGCGTCACGGGCAAGGGGCGGGGATAGAGGCCCGTGCGGTGATAGGTGTCGATATAATTCACACCGACCGCATCGTGGCGCACGCGGACTTCGCCGGGACCGGGCGTCCATCTGTCCAGCGGGGCGCGCTCGATCGAATCGGGCCCGCCGGGCTGATGGACGACCAGTCGCCAGCCGTCCTTCATCTCAGATGCTTCGCGAAGAAATCGTTGGTCCGGCCATCGGCGAGATTGGCCGCCGCCTCGACACGGCGCGCACCCATTTCCGCCGCGAAGCCGTGGTCGACATCGGGATATTCGTAAATCGTCACATGGGCGTTGTCGGCCATGCCCGCGCGGATGGTATTGATCGCCTCCTGCGGCACGAAACCGTCCTTCTGAGCGAAGTGCAGCAGCAGCGGCTTGGCGATGGCGTGCGATTCGTTGAGGCGCTGGTCGATCGTGACGCCATAGTAGCCGACGGTCGCATCGACGTCGGTGCGGGTGGCGGTGAGATAGGCGAGCAGGCCGCCCATGCAGTAGCCGACCGCGCCGACCTTGCCGCCATTGACGAGCTGGCGGGCATGGCGAATCGTCGCTTCGATATCGCGGACGGCGGCGTCGAAATCGAACTGGCCGAACAGGCCGAATGCCTTTTCAAGCTGCTCCTGGACATCGGCATCGAGTTCGATGTGCGGCTCGATGCGCCAGAACAGGTCCGGGGCGATGGCGAGATAGCCGTCGCCTGCCAGCTTGTCGCACTTTGCGCGAATGCCTTCGTTGACGCCGAAAATTTCCTGAATGACGAGGATCGCCGCCTTTGGCGTTCCCTGAGGCTCGGCGACATAGGCAGCAAATTTTTCGCCCTGCGTGAGCGCCGCGACATCAACCCAACGTCCCATATTTTAACTCCTTGTTATAAAATAATATTTTCCAGATCGAGAAGAATTTTCTTGGTTCTGACGCCTTCACCGGCACTATAGGCGCCCAGCGCTCCGCCGGCGCCAGTCACCCGGTGGCAGGGTATGATGATCGGCAGCGGATTGCGAGCACAAGCCTGTCCGACCGCTCGTGCGCCGCTGCCGACAAGGCGGGCGACCATGCCGTAGCTTCTGGTCTCGCCGAACGGGATCGCGGCGATGGCATCGCGCAGCACCTTGCCCCGTTCCGAGCGCGGCGGCGGCAGCGGCAGATCGAATCGCTTCAGCCGCCCGTCGAAGTAAGCGCGCAATTGACCGAGGCCTTCGGTGAGCAAGGGATCGGCCGCAATCGCCTCGGGCGCGGCGGCTGCATCTGCTGGCCACCATCCCAGGCGCAGGATGCTGGTGCCGTCGCTTTCCATCCATAGCCGGCCGGCCGATGTCGAAAGACTTGCGCGCTGGCTCACCCTGTTCTCCTTGGCCACAGGTCTATCAGCGATTAGGGTTGCGCGAAACCTGCAGGGAGCGAGCCATGAATATTCAGGTCAATGTCGAATGCAGCCCTCAGGAAGCGCGCGCCTTTCTCGGCCTGCCGGACTTGCAGCCGATCCATGACCTCTACATCCAGAAGATGCAGCAGTTCGTGAATGAGGGGCTGGCGCCGGCGGATCTCGAAAAGATCATGCGCAGCTGGGTGCCGTTCATGGAGGGCGGCTATGAAAGCTGGTCGCGCACCATGATGTCCGCGATGACCGGCGGGATGATGGGCGACAAGCGCGATTGAGCCGGCCGTCCTGAAATGAGCACCCTGTTCGCGCTGGCGAGCGGTCCGGCGCCGGCCGCCATCGCGGTCATTCGTATTTCCGGTCCGCAAGCATTGGCCGCCTTGGCGACGCTCACCGGCCGGCCGGTCCCGTCGCCGCGCACGGCCGCCCTTCGCGCCTTGCGCGATCCCGATGACAGCCGCCTTCTCGACCGTGCCCTGGTGCTCACCATGCCCGGCCCCGCATCGTCGACGGGCGAGGATGTGGTGGAGCTTCATCTGCATGGCGGTCGCGCGGTGGTTGCGGCTGTCCTCGCGGCGCTCGGCAAGATCGCCGGGCTGACGCCGGCGGGGCCGGGTGCCTTCACGCGCCGCGCATTCGACAATGGGGTGATGGACCTCACGCAGGTCGAGGGCCTTGCCGACCTTATCGACGCCGAAACCGAGGTGCAGCGCGCGCGGGCGCTGGAGCAGGCGGAAGGGCGTCTGGCACGGCTGGCTGAGGACTGGCGGCAAAGGC
>CAZACH010000231.1:0-3792 GCA_964483275.1 uncultured Sphingomonadaceae bacterium
GCCGGCGGGGCGATCGAGATGAAGCCCTTGATCTCCGGCCGGCGCATCAGAAGCTGCATGCCGATCCACGCGCCGAACGAGAAGCCGGCGACCCAGGTCGTCTCCGCCTCGGGATGGATCTGCTGCACCCAGTCGAGCGCCGAGGCGGCGTCCGACAGCTCGCCGATGCCGTTGTCGAACGTGCCCTGGCTGCGCCCGACGCCGCGGAAGTTGAAGCGCAGCGTCGCGAATCCGCGCTGCACGAAGGTCTGGTACAGCGACTGGACGATGCGGTTGTTCATCGTTCCGCCGCCCTGCGGATGCGGGTGGAGGATCAGCGCAACCGGCGCGCGGGGGCGGGGCGGCGGCGAAAAGCGGCCGTGAAGACGCCCTTCCGGGCCGGGAAAAATAACTTCGGGCATGGTCGAGATGGTAACCTGTTCGGAATTCTGGCGTGTGGCGCCTATATAGGCCGAACTGCCGATCCGGCAATCTTTTGCGATGAAATGAGAATGACGGGCCGACGCACCTATCTGGATCATGCCGCGACGACGCCGCTGCTGCCGGCGGCGCGCGCTGCGATGACGGCGGCGCTGGAGGCGTGGGCCAATCCGTCCTCGCCGCATGGCGAGGGCCGCCGGGCGCGCGCGGCGCTGGAGGATGCGCGCGCGCGGATCGCCGAGTCGCTGGCGGTGCGCGCCGACGGGCTGGTCTTCACCTCGGGCGCCAGCGAGGCGCTGGGGCTGGCGATGGCGCGCGTCCGTCGCCCGCGCCGGCTGGTCTCGGCGGTGGAGCATGACGCGGTGCTGCGCGCCGATCCCGCCGCCCAGCGCGTGCCGGTCGGGCCGGACGGCCTGATCGACCGCGACCGGCTGGCCGCCCTGCTCGACGGCGCGCCGGCGCTGGTCGCGGTCCAGCACGTCAATAACGAGACGGGGGTGATCCAGCCGCTGGCGGATGTCGCCGATCTGGTTCGGCGGGGGGGCGGGGTGCTGCTGGTCGATGCCGCGCAATCGGCGGGGAAATTGCCGCTGCCCGACGCCGACCTGATCGCCCTGTCGGCGCACAAGATGGGTGGCCCGCCCGGCATCGGCGCGCTGGTGGTGCGCGATTTCGATCTGCTGGAGGCGTCCGGCGGGCAGGAGCGCGGCTATCGCGGCGGGACGGAGAATCTGCCCGCCATCCTCGGCTGGGCGGCGGCGCTCGCGGCCGCCCCTGCATGGCTCGACCGTGCCGGCGCGCTGCGCCAGCGGCTGGAGACGGCCCTGACGGCGGCGGGCGCGGAGATCGTCGCCACCGACGCCCCGCGCCTTGCTACGATCGGCGCGGTGCGCATGGCGGGCGTCGAGGCGGCGACGCAGCTCATCCACTTCGACATGGCCGGCATTGCGGTGTCGGCCGGCGCGGCCTGTTCGTCGGGCAGCATGAAGCCCAGCCATGTGCTGGCCGCCATGGGCATGGCGGGCGGCGCCGAGCGCGAGGTGGTGCGCGTCAGTTTCGGGCCGGACACCAGCGAGGCGGAGGTGGATGCTTTCGTCGCGGCGTGGCAGACGTTGCGCGAGCGAAGCCGGCGGAGGGCAGCGTGATGGCGCGGCCAATCTATCTCGATCATCAGGCGACGACGCCCATGGCGCCGGAGGCGCGCGCGGCGATGATGCCCTATTTCGACGAGCGTTTCGGCAACCCGCACAGCCCCCATCTTTACGGGCGGGAGGCGGATGCCGGCGTTGCTGTGGCGCGCGGCCAGGTGGCGCGGACGCTCGGTGTGGCGGCCGAGGAGCTGGTCTTCACCGGCGGCGCGACCGAATCGGTCAATCTGGCGCTCAAGGGCGTGATGGCGGCGGCGCCCGCCGGCCGGCGGCGGCTGGTGACGGTCGCCACCGAACATGCCTGCGTGCTGGAAAGCGCCGAATGGCTGGCGCGGCAGGGTTTCGAGGTCGTGGTGCTGCCGGTCGATGGCGAGGGCCTTGTCGACATGGCGGCGGCGCGGGCGGCGATCGACGAGCGGACGGCGCTGCTGTCGGTCATGGCGGTCAATAACGAGATCGGCGTCATCCAGCCGCTGGAGCAGCTTTCGGCGCTGGCGCGGGCGGCCGGCGCGCTCGTCCATGTCGATGCCGCGCAGAGCTTCGGCAAGCTGGCGCTGGACGCCGGGCAGGCGGACCTGATCTCGCTGTCCGCCCACAAGATCTACGGCCCCAAGGGCATCGGCGCCTTGTGGGTGCGTGATGGTGTTGCGGTGGCGCCGGTCACGCATGGCGGCGGGCAGGAGGGGCGCGGCCTGCGCTCCGGCACGCTCGCCCCCGCGCTGTGCGCCGGCTTCGGTGCGGCGGCGGCGGTCGCGAGGGAGCGCATGGAACAGGATGCCGCGCATGTCGAACGCCTGTGGGACATCGCGCTGGCGGGGCTGGCCGCGCCCGGCTTCGTCAACGGCTCGACCGACCGGCGCTTTCGTGGCAATCTCAATCTCCGGCTGCCGGGCATCGATGCGTCGCGCCTGATCTCCGACGTGCGCCGGGTGGCCTTTTCGGCGGCGTCCGCCTGTGCCAGCGGTTCGGGACGGCCCAGCCATGTGCTGTCGGCCATCGGCCTCACCCCGGCGGAGGCGAAATCCAGCATCCGTCTCGGCTGGGGACGCTACACGCGCGAGGAGGAGATGAAGGAAGCGGTCGACCTGCTCAACGAGGGCATGGCGCGCCAGCGAAGGGCGGCGGCATGACCGTCGTGCGCTTCGTGTCGGCCGGCGGCGATCATGTCACCGAGGTGGAGGCCCCCGCCGGCGCCCGCCTGCTCGACATCGCGCAAGGCAACGGCCAGCCGCTTGAGGGCAGTTGCGAGGGGGCGATGGCCTGTTCGACCTGCCACGTCATCGTCGACGCCGCCGATTTCGCGCTGCTGCGCCCGGCGAGCGAGGAGGAGGAGGACATGCTCGACCTCGCCGCCGACGCCACCCGCACCAGCCGCCTTGCCTGCCAGATCTGGCTTGAGGAGACGCTCGACCGGCTGACGGTGCGCATTCCGGGCCATGTCCGCAACATGCAGGGCCGGTGAGTCCTGCGGGCTTGCCCCGTCGAATGGGATCGCCCATATGGGGCGCGGGAGTCGGGCGGGCGTAGCCCTCGCCAACCCGGTCAGATCCGGAAGGAAGCAGCCGTAACGAGTTCGGTTTCGGGTCGTTCCGGCTCCCACCTCAATCCAGCGCCAGTCTTGCCGCGCCATGCGGCCCATCGCCGACACGGCCCTCGACGCGATGCGCTGGCAGCGGCTATGGATCGGCGATGAGCGACGAAAGCGCCCCCCAACCCTATCGCGTGCTGGCGCGCAAATACCGGCCGCAGCGTTTCGGCGAGCTGATCGGTCAGGACGCCATGGTGCAGACGCTGGCCAATGCCATCGCGCGCGACCGGCTGGCCCATGCCTTCCTGCTCACCGGCGTGCGCGGGGTCGGCAAGACCTCGACCGCGCGGCTGATCGCCAAGGCACTGAACTGCGTCGGGCCGGACGGCACCGGCGGGCCGACGATCAACCCCTGCGGCGAATGCGAGCCGTGCCGCGCGATCGCCGAGGGGCGCCACATCGACGTGGTCGAGATGGACGCCGCCAGCCACACTGGCGTCGAGGATATCCGCGAGATCATCGAGGCGGTGCGCTATGCCTCGGTGTCGGCGCGCTACAAGATCTATATCATCGACGAAGTCCATATGCTGTCCAAGAACGCCTTCAACGCGCTGTTGAAGACGCTTGAGGAGCCGCCGTCGCATGTGAAGTTCCTGTTCGCGACGACTGAGGTCCAGAAGGTGCCGGTGACGGTGC
>CAZACH010000232.1:0-3791 GCA_964483275.1 uncultured Sphingomonadaceae bacterium
AACCCCTGACCTCTACAATGCCATTGTAGCGCTCTCCCAGCTGAGCTACGGCCCCGAAATCCAATTCTTGCCGGCTCTGGGGGCCGGCAGGCGGCGCCTTCTAGGTCAGGCGCGCGCCAGTTGCAAGCGGTCAGATATCTTCTTTGTTTTCCGGCTTGGCGACGCCCAGATCGTCGTCGCCGCCGAGGTCGACCTCTTCTTCTTCGCCCTCGTCCTCGTCGCTGATGTCGAGATCGTCGTCGTTCAGCTCGTTATCGCTCTTGCCGGCGTCCTGCGGCTTCTGCTGCTCGAACGGCAGCGGCTGCTTCGACTTCAGAATCGGCTCGGGCACCCAGGCGTTGCCGCAGGCGATGCAGGTGACGGGATCTTCGGCGCCAAGGTCGTAGAAACGCGTGCCGCATTTCGGACAGGACCGCTTGGTGCCCCATTCAGGCTTCACCACGTGCGCAAACTCCATGCATCAAAGATAGAAGGGGTGGCGATCCTCCCCGAAGGGGCGCGCCTTGCCATAGGCTGGCACCCATGTCAAAAGTCCCCGCGCCCCTTCCGTCCGGCATCGCGCCGCGCCTGTTCCTGGAGCCTCCGCATGACCGCCGTTTCAACGCCTCAACCTCTCGCCTTCCGGGCGGGCGGGCCGCTCGCTGGCTGGATAGGCGTGCCCGGCGACAAGTCGATCTCGCACCGCGCGCTGATGCTGGCCGCGCTCGCCGTCGGCGAAAGCCGGGTCGAGGGCCTGCTGGAGGGCGAGGATGTGCTTGCCACCGCCGCCGCGATGCGGGCGATGGGCGCCAGCATCGCGCGCGATGCCGATGGGGTGTGGCGGGTTTCCGGTGTCGGCGTGGGCGGCCTGATGCAGCCGGCGAGCGCGCTGGAGATGGGCAATAGCGGCACCTCGACCCGCCTGCTGATGGGGCTGGTCGCCAGCCATCCGATCACCGCGACCTTCACCGGCGACGCCTCCCTGTCGAAACGGCCGATGGGGCGGGTGATCGAGCCGCTCGGCCGCATGGGCGCCCAGTTCACGGCGTCACCCGGCGACCGCCTGCCGCTGATGCTGCGCGGCCTGTGCCCGGCGGTGCCGATTGATTACCGCCTGCCGGTGCCGTCGGCGCAGGTGAAGTCGGCGATCCTGCTCGCCGGCCTCAACACCCCCGGCCTCACCCGCGTGATCGAGCCGGTACCGACCCGCGACCATAGCGAGCGCATGTTGCAGGGCTTCGGCGCCGACCTGACCGTCGAGCTGGACGGCACAACGCGCATCATCTCGCTGCGCGGCGAGGCCGAGCTGAAGCCGCAGCATATCCGGGTGCCGGGCGACCCCTCCTCGGCGGCCTTCCCGGTCGTGGCGGCGCTGCTGGTGCCGGGATCGGAAGTGACGGTGACGAATATCGGCATGAATCCGACGCGCGCCGGCCTGTTCGAGATTCTGCGCGCGATGGGCGGGGACATCGCGCTCGCCAATCCCCGCACCGTCGGCGGGGAGCCGGTGGCCGACATCATCGTGAGCCATTCCACCCTGCGCGGCATCGAGGTGCCACCCGAAATCGCGCCCAGCATGATCGACGAATTCCCCATCCTGTTCGTCGCCGCCGCGCTGGCCGAGGGATGCACGGTGACGCGGGGGCTTGAGGAGTTGCGCGTCAAGGAATCGGATCGCCTGTCCCTGATGGCCGAGGGGCTGCGCCTGTGCGGCGCGCGGGTCAGCGAGCAGGCGGACGGCCTCATCATCGACGGCACCGGCGGCACGCCCCTCGTCGCGCCGGACGGCATGCCGACGATTTCCGCGATGCTCGACCATCGCATCGCCATGAGCTTCGCGGTCGCCGGGCTGGCTTCACGCGACGGCGTGCGGATCGACGACATGTCCCCGGTCGCGACCAGCTTCCCCGGATTCGCCGATCTTCTGCAAAGCCTCGGGGCGGAGCTGTGCTGAAGGCGGGGCGGCTGGTCATCGCCGTCGACGGTCCCGCCGCGTCGGGCAAGGGCACGGTGGCGCGCGCGCTCGCCCGGCATTACGACCTGCCCTATCTCGACACCGGCCTGCTCTATCGCGCGGTCGGCGTGACGGTGGCGCGCACCGGGGCAAATCCCGAGGATGCCGACGCCGCGGTGGCGGCGACGCGCTTTCCCGACTCGCTGCTCGACGACCCGGCCTTGCGCACGCATGAGGCGAGTCGCGCCGCGTCGATCGTCTCGGCGATTCCCGCCGTGCGCGCCGCGCTGCTCGACCGGCAGCGCGGCTTCGCCCGGCAGCCGCGCGGCGCGGTGCTCGACGGGCGGGACATCGGCACGGTGATCGCGCCCGATGCCGACGCCAAGCTGTTCATCACCGCGCGCCCGGAAATCCGCGCCGCGCGGCGCCATGCGGAGCTTTCCGGTGAGAACGACGGCCGCTCCCTCGCCGCCGTGCTGGCCGACATCCAGAGCCGCGACGCCCGCGACCGCGACCGCGCCGCCGCCCCGCTCGTCATGGCGGAGGACGCCGCCTTGCTCGACAATAGCGATTTGTCTATAGAAGCGGCGATTCAGCGGGCCATCGCGCTCGTGGAAGCACGGATCGGCGGCCTTTGATCTGCCGGCGGGACGCGCGGGTGCGCCCATAAAGGGCGACGCCTGGCGCGCTTTTTCGCTTTTCGTCCATGCCCCACGCCTGACGGCCTGCTGAACGACTCGGGCGGCGCGGTGCCGTCCGGGGATCATTTGCAAGACCGTCGGAGACAACCGGTCGGCCTGCAACGACGAGAAGGAATTTTCATGGCAACATCGGCTATGCCGACCCGCGACGATTTCGCGGCACTTCTTGAAGAATCGATCGGCGGTCGGGACTCGTTCGAGGGACGGGTCGTCACCGGCAAGGTCACCGCGATCGAAAACGACCTGGTCGTCATCGACGTCGGGCTGAAGTCCGAAGGCCGGGTCGCGCTGCGCGAATTCGCTCCTCCGGGTGGCAAGGCCGAAATCAAGGTCGGCGATGAGGTCGAGGTCTATGTCGACCGCGTCGAGAACGCCATGGGCGAAGCGATGCTGTCGCGCGACCGCGCGCGCCGCGAAGCCGCATGGGACAAGCTGGAAAACCAGTTCGGCAGCTCCGACCGCGTCGAAGGCGTCATCTTCGGCCGCGTCAAGGGCGGCTTCACGGTCGACCTCAACGGCGCCGTCGCCTTCCTGCCGGGCAGCCAGGTCGATATCCGCCCGGTGCGCGACATCACCCCGCTGATGGGCATTCCGCAGCCCTTCCAGATCCTCAAGATGGACCGCCGCCGCGGCAATATCGTCGTGTCCCGCCGCGCCGTTCTGGAAGAAACCCGCGCCGAGCAGCGCACCGGCCTGATCCAGTCGCTGCACGAGGGCCAGGTGATCGAGGGCGTCGTCAAGAACATCACCGATTACGGTGCGTTCGTCGACCTGGGCGGCATCGACGGCCTGCTCCACGTCACCGACATGAGCTACAAGCGCGTCGGCCACCCGAGCGAGATCATCAACATCGGCGATCAGCTCAAGGTCCAGATCATCCGCATCAACCGCGAGACGCAGCGCATCTCGCTGGGCATGAAGCAGCTCGAGACCGATCCGTGGGAAGGCGTCGGCGCCAAATACCCGATCGACGCGAAGTTCACCGGCCGCGTCACCAATATCACCGAATATGGCGCGTTCGTGGAGCTGGAGCCGGGCATCGAGGGTCTGGTCCACGTCTCCGAAATGTCGTGGGTCAAGAAGAACGTCCACCCCGGCAAGATCGTCTCGACCAGCCAGGAAGTCGACGTCGTCGTGCTGGAAGTCGACGAGGAGAA
>CAZACH010000233.1:0-3777 GCA_964483275.1 uncultured Sphingomonadaceae bacterium
GGGTTCCGCTTCCAGGTCGATGCCACCGCGCGACTGGCCGAGAAGCGCATGCTGCTCGCCGCCGCCGAGAAGCATCTGCCGCATGAGTTCCGTCGGCGGGCGCGGCTGCTGGTGGCGGCGGAGGACGATGAGCTGCGGCTCGACACGCTGCCCGGCGACGCGCCGGCCATGGCGTGGAACGGCCATCCGGTGGCGACGCTGGTCCCCGGCGCCGCCATGCTGGTGCCGGGCATCCGGCTGGAGCGTGGCCTCACGCAATTGCCCGAGGCGGAACGGCGCAGCGTGGAGCAGCGGCTGCGCCATTGGATGGAGCGCGCGATTGCCCGCAATCTGCCGGGGCTGGTCCGGCTGGCCGCCGCCGCCGACAAGGACGGCCTGTTGCAGGGACCGGCGCGGGGACTGGCGCGCCGGCTCGTCGACCGGCTCGGCGTGGTTCCGCGCGACGAGGCGGTCGACCTGCTTCCGGCGCTGGAGCCTGCCGCGCGTCATGCGCTCAAGAAGCTGGGGCTGCGTTTCGGCCCGCTCGATATCTTCAACCCCGCCCTGCTCAAGCCCGAGGCGACTCGCTGGCGCGCCGCGCTGTGGTCGGCGGCGCGCGGGCAGCCGATGCCGGAACTGCCCAGGCCCGGCGTCACGGTCGCGGTGCCGGGCCAGGACGATGCGCCGATGCTGGCGCTCGCCGGCTTCCGCCTGGTCGGCCGGCAGGCGGTGCGCATCGACATCATCGACCGGCTCGCCGATGTGGCGCACGGCGCGCGCGAGGGGCGGCGGCCGTTCGTGCCCGACCCGGCGCTCGGCCTTTCGATGGGATTGTCCGCCGACACGCTGCGCCGCCTGATGCGGCTGATCGGCTTCGTCCCGGCCGGCGGGGACGAGCAGGGCTATGTCTGGCGTGGCGCGCCGCGTGCCCGCCGGCCGCGCCCCGCCCGTGGCCCCCAGCGGGAAACGCCGTTTTCCGTGCTTTCCGCCCTGAGGTCGCCGCGTGGCTGACGACGCCGTCCGGCTCGACAAATGGCTGTGGTATGCGCGTCTCGCGCCGACGCGCGGCGCCGCCCAGACCCTGTGCGGGGCGCGTCACATCCGCGTCGACGGGCGGGTCGTCGAGCGCGCCTCGGCGATCGTCCGCGTCGGCCAGGTCGTGACGATGCCGCGTCCCAACGGCGGCGCGCTCGCCGTCCGGGTGGAAAAGATCCCGCAACGGCGCGGCCCTTATGTCGAGGCGCGGCTCGCTTATGCCGAGCTTGGAGCGCATCCGCCATTGACGGACGCGGCGGGCCGGGACTAGGCAGCGCCAGAGCGAATATCGCAGTTAAGGGAAATGTCTCGATGACCTATGTCGTGACCGACGCCTGCATCCGTTGCAAATATATGGATTGCGTCGAGGTCTGCCCCGTCGATTGCTTCTACGAGGGCGAGAACATGCTGGTGATCAATCCCAGCGAGTGCATCGACTGCGGCGTGTGCGAGCCGGAATGCCCGGCCGAGGCGATCCTGCCCGATACCGAGAACGGGCTTGAGAAGTGGCTGGAACTGAACGCCACCTTCTCCGCGCAGTGGCCGAATATCACCAGCAAGGGCGAGGCGCCCGCCGACGCCGACGAGCACAAGGGCGAGGCCGACAAGTTCGACAAATATTTCTCGGCCGAACCCGGCGCCGGCGACTGAGAAGCGGTGCCACCGTTCCGTCGCATTCCATGCGGCGGTGCAACGCAAAGGTGGCATTTCGCCGAAAAATCTGTTACAGCCATGTTGCTCGGGCGTGATGTGTCGCGCCCGTCCTTGTATCGTGTAAGAGTCCTTCCCCCGCCCCCGGCGTCGCGGAAGGCCGATAAGAAAGGTCTGACATGGCAGGAAAGGCGTTGAGCTTCGACGTCGGCGATTATGTCGTTTATCCAAAGCACGGGGTCGGCCGGGTGATCGAGCTGCAAAGCTCCGAAATCGCTGGACTGACGCTGGAACTTTATGTCCTTCGCTTCGAGAAGGAAAAGATGACGCTCCGGGTTCCGACCAACAAGGCGGAATCGGCGGGAATGCGCAAATTGTCCTCGACCGCGAAGCTTCAGGAAGCGCTCGTGACGCTCAAGGGCAAGCCCAAGGTCAAGCGCACCATGTGGTCGCGCCGCGCGCAGGAATATGAGGCCAAGATCAACAGCGGCGACCTGGTGTCGATCGCCGAGGTCGTGCGCGACCTCTATCGTGCCGACGACCAGCCCGAGCAGAGCTATTCCGAGCGGCAGATCTTCGAAGCGGCGGTCAGCCGCCTCGCCCGCGAACTCGCGGCGATGGAGGAGATCGAGGAGCCGGCGGCGCAGGACAAGATCATCCAGGTCCTGAAGAAAGTGGCCTGATCCGGCCGACGCATTGCGAGAAAAAGGGCGGTCCTTCGCGGGGCCGCCTTTTTCGTTCGAGGGGGAGGCGAAGATGCGGGGAACCAATGCTCTGACGGCCGTGCGCCGTCGCGGCTGGGGGCTGATGCTGGCCCTGTGCCTCTCCCTGCCGGTGGGGGCCAGCGCGGCGACGCGGACATTCACCCTGCCGGGATTCCAGCAGATCTCGCTGGAAGGCCCCTATTCGGTCGAGGTTCGGGTCGGCCCCGGCGTGGCGGTCCGCGCCGAGGGCGCGCGCGACGATCTGGAGGCGCTCAATGTCGCGGTGCAGGGCGACCGGCTGGTGATCCGCCAGCAGCGCTCGACATGGAGCGCGCGCGATACGGAGGGGCCGGTCACGGTGCGGGTCAGCGTGCCCGCGCTTGCGGCGGCGCGCGTCACCGGGGCAGGCGACATGGCGATCGACCGTATCAAGGCGGCCAGCTTCACCGGCGCCCTGCTCGGGGCCGGCAAGCTCGACGTCGCCGGCATCGCTGCCGAGCGAATCACCATCAATGCCGGTGGCGCCGGCACGATCCGGCTCGCGGGCACGGCCCGCGACGCGCGGCTGGTGGTGCAGGGCGCCAGCAATGTCGATGCCACGGGCCTTGCCGTGCGCAATCTCGATGCCGTGATGCAGGGCGCGGGGACGATCACGGCGCAAGCCAGCGAAACGGCGTCGCTGATGCTGGCCGGGTCCGGCGCTATCCGCGTCGACGGCAAGGCGAAATGTACCGTCAAGCGATCGGGCGCCGGCCAGGTGCGCTGCGGCCGCTGACCCTCAGAGCAGCGCAAGTCCGGTCAGTTCGCGGAGCAGGTCGTCGGGCAGGTCGCTGCCGGCCATGCCCTCGCCCAGGTCGCGCGGGGCGTCCGCGCCGGCCAGATAGCGCCAGCCCTGATGCGCCCTGAGCGCGCGCGGCATGACCTCGATCAGCCGGGGCTCGACGAGGATCAGGCAGCGCAGGCCCTTTTCGGTCATCGCCTCGTCGAAACCGACGATCGCCTGACGGACGACAAGGCTGTGGCGGATGATCCAGAACAGCGAGCCGCCGGCCAGCTCCGCCTCGCGCTTGGGGCGATAGCGGGTCACGATCGGCACGACCCCGCCCGACAGGCGCGCCGACTGGCGCTCGCCGAGCGTCGCGATGCTGGCGCAACCGACGGCGACCTTGCTGAGATGAAGCGGCATGATGGAACAGATGGGCGTGGGCGGCCTGACTTTGAAGGGCGTGCGGGGTTCGTCCGTTTTCAGGGCATCGTGCGTCAAAGCCATACAGCCCCGACCTCCGTTCGTCCTGAGCCTGTCGAAGGACGACCATACCGGTTTTCAAGGCCGCTTTGGCCCTTGCAGTTGGGAAGGCTTGAGCGGTCGTCCTTCGACAGGCTCAGGACGAACGGAGGTCGGGAAGGG
>CAZACH010000234.1:0-1475 GCA_964483275.1 uncultured Sphingomonadaceae bacterium
TTGCGGGCGGGAAGGCCTGCGCTGTCGTCCTTCGACAGGCTCAGGACGAACGGAGCATGTTTAACGCTCGCCATTCAAACAGGCGGCGCTGATCTAACGCTCGATCCGTCTCAGGCGAACAACCTCACTCAGAACGTTCGGACGAGGGTGGTGACGACGCCGAGCCATGGGGGATCGGCAAGCACCGTCTGGCGGCTGCCGGCGGCGTGGGGGAGGAGCTGGAGCCGGCCCGTCTCCCGGCCGATCAGGCGCGCGAACAGGAAGCGGCCGCCGGGGCGCGGCACCAGCACGTCGCGATTGAGCGCGGCGATGAAGCGATCCGGCGTCAGCCGATCCAGCCACAGCGTGTCACCGGGGCGATATTCGCTGACGGCGGTCTTCACGGGCATGGCGAGCGCGCCCGAGGCAGGCGATGGCGGCGCGAGGGTGAGGGAGGCGCGCGGCGCTTCCGGGCCGGTGGTGCCGAGGACGGCGACGACCGGCAGGTCGGTACGCTCCGGCAGGGTGACAAGCTCGGCCGGGTCGACGCCCAGCGCGGCGGCGATGCGCCGCAGCCAGGCCATCGAAACGGTTCGGGTGCCGGTCTCCAGCCTGCCGACGGTCTGCGGCGTCGTGGGCGGCGCGCAGCGGTCGGCAACCTCCTGAAGCGTAAGGCCTTTTGCCTTGCGCACATCGCGGATGCGGGTGATCATTCCAACGCCTCGATAAAACCAGACTGGTTATATCTGTCCTACACTCCAGCGCGCATGGCAAGCCCCCCGGCCCTGAACGAGCGAGAGGAGCGGCAAGATGGCCCAGCAGGTCGGCAAGCGGATATTGGCGGAGCGCAGGATCGACGCCGAGGGGCGGCCAGTCGCGCCGAATGCGCGCGGATCGGCGCGCACGGTGACGGTGAACCTTGCCGAATCCCCGCTCGGCTGGCTGATGCGGCGCGGGATGGTGAGCGACCGCCAGTTCGACGCGGGCGAGCGGCTGCGCGGCGATTATGAGACGGCGCAACTGGGCGCGCGCGTGACGATGCGGTGGGATGCGCCGCCGCAGGGACGAACCGCGCGCGGCCCGGCCGAGATGCTCGATCCGACGACGGCGCAGATCGCGGCGAAGCGGCGTTTCGGCGGGGCGATCGAGGCGGCCGGGCCGGGGCTGAACGACATCTTGTGGCGCGTCGTCTGTGCGGGCGAGGGGCTGGGCGATGCCGAGCGGGCGCTGGGCTGGCCGGTGCGGGCGGGCAAGCTGGTGCTGGGGCTGGCGCTCGACCGGGTGGCGGATTTCTACGGCATCAGGTGAGGCGGAGAAGCGGGCGGAAACGGGGGTGTCTGCGATAGACCGGCACCGCCATTCCACCTCCGTTCGTCCTGAGCCTGTCGAAGGACGACCGTGCCGATTTGTGACAGCCGCTCGGTCCCTTGCGGGTGGGACGGCTTGAGCTGTCGTCCTTCGACAGGCTCAGGACGAACGGATGTGGGTGTGCTCAG
>CAZACH010000234.1:1575-3762 GCA_964483275.1 uncultured Sphingomonadaceae bacterium
GCTTGAGCTGTCGTCCTTCGACAGGCTCAGGACGAACGGATGTGGGTGTGCTCAGAACGGACGGATTTGATCTGAACCGAGGGGCCGATGCGTCCTAGCGATTCCGTTCGGCTTGGCGCTGGGCCTTGCGCCACTCCTTCTCCTGACGCTTGCGTTCCTTGGCGTCGCGCTCCTCCTGCTTGCGGATCTCGCGGCCGCGATTGCGGTCGGCTTCCTCCTGGCTGGTGGTGACGGCATCGACGCCGGCGCCCGCCGCGCGGACCGGGAAGGTCACGACGTCGGCGGCGGTGCGGGCGACGCATCCGGCAAGGCCGAGGCCGAGCAGGGCGATCAGGACAGGACGCATCGGCACATACTCCACGCAACCGGCTTTGCGCCCAGCCTACACCATCTGGCTTGAGCGCAATATGGACTGTCGCTTGTCCCGGTTATAACCAAATAGGAAAATATTAATTGACAATCGTGACGCTGTCCGGTACAAGATTCGAACGCTGAGGAATTGCGGGCGCAGACGCCCCGACGAGGCAATCCACAATGAGCAAGACGGAAACCACGGTGGCGCGCGGCGGCATCCCCCAGGGCAGTTCGCGCGTGCAGGTGCGCAAGGTGCGGTCGGACGGATGGACGGCGGCGAAGCGCGGCGTGCCGCAGGTGTTCGTGTGGGCGCTGCCACAGGTGATCCGCGACGGTTTCGTTCATTTCGAGGAGGGGGAGGCGATGGAAGCCTTTCACGACGTGCTGTTCCCGCTCGACCTCGGCTTTGCCGCGAGCGGCGGGCCGCGCTTTTCGACGGAGGTGGTGACGACCGCGTCGGGGCACGAGCATCGCAACAGCCAGTGGAGCGATGCGCGCATGGAATATGATGCCGGGCTCGGCGTGCGGTCCGAAGCGGATCTGCTGACATTGGCGGCCTTCTTCCGGGCGCGGCGGGGGCGGGCGGCGGGCTTTCGGTTCCGCGATCCGATCGACCATGATTCCAGTGCGACCGGCGGCGCGATCACGCCGTTCGATCAACCGCTTGGCAGCGGCGATGGCGTCGCCACGCGGTTCGCGCTGGTCAAGCGCTATGGCGGCGATGTGGTGTGGCAGGAACGGCGGATCACCCGCCCCGATCCCGACAGCCTGCGGGTGGCGGTGCTGGTGTCGAGCGGACGCAAGGCTGGGTATTGGCGCCGGGCGGCTATCTGGATTTCGAGGCGCCACCCGCAAACGGCGCGGCGGTCACGGCCGGTTTCCGGTTCGATGTGCCGGTGCGCTTCGCCGACGATCGGCTCGATCTCGGGCTTGCCAATTTCCGGGCCGGCGACGTGCCGGGCGTCACGCTGGTCGAAATCCGGGAAGCGCCATGATCGCGCTTCCCGGCGCGCTGGCGGTGCGCATGGCGGGCAGGGTGACGAGCCTTGCCCTCTGCTGGCGCGTGGCGCGGACCGATGGCGTGGCGCTGGGCTTCACCGCGCATGATCGGGGCCTGATGGTGGACGGCCTGTGGCACCGCGCCGCGCCCGGCATGCTGTCTTCGGCGGTTTCGCTGAGTGACGGTCTGGAGGCCGACACGATGGAGGTGTCGGGCGCCCTGTCGAACGGCGGCATCGGTGAGGCGGACCTTGAGGCGGGGCGCTTCGACGGTGCGCGCCTGCATCTGTTCATGGTGGACTGGGAGCGGCCGGACCTTGGCGTCCTTCCCCTCGCCAGAGGGCGGCTGGGGGCGGTCGAACGGCGCGACGGCGCCTTCACGGCGGAGTTGCGGGGGCCGGTCGCGGAACTGGAGCGGGCGGCGCTGGAGCTGACGTCGCCGGAATGCCGCGCGGAGCTGGGCGACAAGCGGTGCCGCGTGGCTTTGGGACCGCGCAGCAGGATGACGCAGGTCGTCGCCATCGAAGGGCCGACGACGATCACGGTCGCGTCGGCCGCATCGACCGCCAATGCCTATGGCTATGGACGGTTGCGGATGGTGAGCGGGGCAGCCGCGGGGCTGGAGACGGCGTTGCTGTCGAGCGATGACACGGTGCTGACATTGCGGGAGCCGTTGCGGGCCGCCGTCGCGCCGGGCGACCGCGTGATGCTGCGCGAAGGGTGCGACAAGCGCCTCGCGACCTGCGCGACGCGGTTCGGCAATGTGCTGAACTTCCGTGGCGAGCCGCATGTGCCGGGCATGGATGTGCTGACGCGCTATCCCGGCGCGTAGGG
>CAZACH010000235.1:0-3750 GCA_964483275.1 uncultured Sphingomonadaceae bacterium
GGCTTCGAGATATTGCGGCACCATCGCCTGCATCGAGCCGCCGTACATGGAGATGAGCTGGCGCAGGAAACTCACCGGCAGCATGGTTTCGCCGCGCTGTTCCTCGTCCATGATGATCTGGGTCAGCACCGTGTGGGTGATGTCGTCGCCGCTCTTGGCGTCGATCACCTTGAAGTCCCGCCCCTCGCGCGTCATGGCGGCGAGATGTTCCAGCGTGATATAGCTGGAGCTGTCGGTGTTATAGAGACGCCGGTTGGCGTATTTCTTCACGATGATGGGATCGGGGGCGGAAGCAGTGTCGGTCATGAAGCCCTCCGATGATTGTGGCGACGCGAGGCTAACATCAAACGATGCCGCGCCGCAACACGGCCCCCGGCCCCTGCCGTTTTTTTTGACGCTGGCACGGTCGGTTAGCGGTGACGACCCCGCGCGGATGCGGGCGATTCTGGCCGGCCTGAACCATTATCAGCGCGTGCCGCGCCTGCCGCGACCGGCCGAACCGGCCGTCCACGCGGCGGTGGGGCGGGCGCGACTCGTGGATTATGGCGGCAGCGGCGCGCCGGTGATCTTCGTGCCGTCGCTGATCAACCCATCCTATGTGCTCGATCTGGCGGAGGACAATAGTTTGCTGCGCTGGCTGGCGCAGCAAGGCGTGCGTCCGATGCTGGTCGATTGGGGCACGCCGGCGCCCGACGAGCGGGGGCGCGGCCTTAGCGATCATGTCATGGAGCTGCTGCTGCCGCTGATCGACAGCGTCGGCGCGCCCTGCCATCTCGCCGGCTATTGCCTCGGCGGCACGCTGGCCACCGCCGCCGCGCTGCACCGCCCGCCCTTGTCGCTGACGCTGATCGCCGCGCCCTGGCGCTTCGCCGGCTTTCCCGACAGCGCGCGGGAGGCGATGGCCGGGCTGTGGCGCGAGTCGCAGCGCACCGCCGACATTTTGGGCATGCTGCCGATGGAGGCATTGCAGGCCGCCTTCTGGATGCTCGACCCCGAACGCACGGTGACGAAATATGAGCGGTTCGGCCGCCTCGCCTTCGACTCGCCGGCGGCGCGCGCCTTCGTGCAGCTTGAGGACTGGGCCAATGCCGGCGCACCGATTCCGCTGGAGGCGGCGCGCGAGCTGGCCGAGGATCTGTTCGCGCGCGACCTGAGCGGCGCGGGGGCATGGCGGGTCGGCGACCGCATCGTCGACCCCGCCGCGCTCGATGCCCCCGTGCTTGAGATCATCTCCTCCGTCGACCGGCTGGTTCCCGAAGCCAGCGCCATGCGCTGCGGCACGGTCGAGACGCTGGCGCTGGGCCATGTCGGCATGGTCGTCGGGGCGCGTGCGCGCACGGCTTTGTGGGAGCCTTTGGCGCGCTGGCTTTCCCCGACGGGCCGGGCCTGATAGTCGGCCTGTCATTCAGTTCCCGTGTCAGGAGTCCAGACATGACCGATGTCGTCATCACCGCCGCCAAGCGCACCCCCGTCGGCAGTTTCCTCGGCGCCTTCGCCACCACCCCGGCACACCAGCTCGGCCGTGTCGCCATCGAAGCGGCGCTGGCGCAAGCCGGCGTCACGCCCGGCGAGGTCTCCGAAGTCATCCTGGGCCAGGTGCTGAACGCCGGCCAGGGCCAGAACCCGGCGCGGCAGGCGTCGATCGCGGCGGGCATCCCCAAGGAAATCCCGGCATGGGGCGTCAACCAGGTGTGCGGCTCCGGCCTGCGCGCCGTGGCGCTGGCGACGCAGGCGATCCAGACCGGCGATAGCGCCATCGTCGTCGCCGGCGGGCAGGAGAATATGAGCCTGTCGCCGCACTGCCAGAACCTGCGCGCCGGCCAGAAGATGGGGCCGGTCGAGATCGTCGACACGATGATCAAGGACGGGCTGACCGACGTGTTCAACGATTATCACATGGGCATCACCGCCGAGAATCTGGCCGAGAAATACAAGATCAGCCGCGAAGCGCAGGACGCCTTCGCCGTGCGCTCGCAGAATCTCGCCGAGGCGGCGCGCGCCGCCGGGCGCTTCAAGGACGAGATCGTCCCGGTCACGGTCAAGGGCCGCAAGGGCGAAACCATCGTCGCCGACGACGAATATATCCGCGCCGGCGCCACGCTCGACAGCATTTCGGGGCTGAGGCCCGCCTTCAGGAAGGACGGCACCGTCACCGCCGGCAATGCCAGCGGCATCAACGATGGCGCCGCCGCGCTGGTGCTGATGTCGGCCGACGAAGCGGCCCGGCGCGGCGCCGCCATCCTCGGCCGGGTCGCGAGCTGGGCCTCGGCCGGCGTCGATCCGTCGATCATGGGCATCGGCCCGGTCCCGGCGACGCGCCGCGCGCTGGAGAAAGCCGGCTGGTCGCTGGCCGACCTCGACCTCATCGAAGCCAATGAGGCCTTCGCCGCGCAGGCGCTGTCGGTCACGCAGGAGCTGGGCTGGGACGCGGACAAGGTCAACGTCAATGGCGGCGCGATCGCCATCGGCCATCCGATCGGCGCGTCGGGCGCGCGCGTGCTCACCACCCTGCTCTACGAAATGGCGCGCCGCGACGCGAAGAAGGGTCTGGCGACGCTCTGCATCGGCGGCGGCATGGGCATCGCGGTCTGCATCGAGCGGTAAGAGCGAATCCACGGGTGGGGAAGCGGCACCGGCCCGCTCCCCCGCCCGGCCACCCACGAGAGTATCCTGAATGGGTGGCCGGGCGGGGGAGCGGGCCGGCGCCGTCTTGATTCATCAGACTCCAGCCAGTGCCGGGTCGCCCCCTCGATTACCGCCGGATCAGATAGATTGCGTGTTCGGCCCTGAGGTTGGCCGCGCCCGCGCCACGCCCCCGGCCGCGCGCGAGGAACCACGCCCGCTCGATCGCCATGCCGCGCGCCGCGACGAAATGCTCGAAGTCGCGGATGGTGAGCTGGTGGATATTGGGGGTTTCGTACCAGCTCAGCGGCAGCAGCCGCGTTACCGGCATGCGGCCGCCATAAAGCAGCGCCAGCCGGATGCGCCAATGGCCGAAATTGGGGAAGGAGACGAAGGCGCGCGGGGCGATCCGCAGCATCTGCTCCATCACCCGGTCGGGCCGGCGGGTGGTCTGCAAGGTCTGGCTGAGGATGGCGAAGTCGAAGGAATCGGACGGGTAATCGGCAAGGTCGGTGTCGGCATCGCCCTGCACCACGGCGAGACCGCGCGCCACGGCGGCGGCGACGCCATCCCGGCTGATCTCGATACCGCGCGCGTTCACGCCCTTCTCGTCGCGCAGCGCCGCCATCAGGTCGCCGTCGCCGCAGCCGATGTCGATGACGCGCGAGCCGCCGGGGATATGATCGGCGATGATCGCGAGATCGGCGCGCAGGCCGACGGCCTTCATCCGCGCTCTCCGGCGCGCAGGAAACCGTCGATGACGCGGTTCATCTCCGGCGCGTCGAGCAGGAAGCTGTCATGGCCGAACGGACTGGACAGCTCCACGAAGCTGACGCTGGCATTGGCGGCGATCAGCGCATGGACGATCGCCCGCGATTCGGGCGTCGGATAAAGCCAGTCGCTGTCGAAGCTGATGACGCAGAAGCGCGTGGCCGTCCCCGTAAAGGCATTGGCCAGCCGCCCGCCATGCTCCTCCGCCAGGTCGAAATAATCCATGGCGCGGGTGATATAGAGATAGGAATTGGCGTCGAAGCGCTCGGAAAAACTCAGCCCCTGATAGCGGAGATAGGATTCCACCTGGAAATCGGCGTCGAAGCCAAAGGAAACATGGGCCCGGTCCTGCAACCG
>CAZACH010000236.1:0-3737 GCA_964483275.1 uncultured Sphingomonadaceae bacterium
ATGAGCTGGACGGCATCATCGCCGCCTTCGCCACCTATGCCGTCGGTTTCATCGCGCGCCCGCTGGGCGGCGTCGTGTTCGGGCATATCGGCGACCGGATCGGGCGCAAGGCGCTGCTCCAGTTCAGCCTGATGCTGATCGGCGTATCGACCTTCCTGATGGGCTGCCTGCCGTCCTTCGCGAGCATCGGCTACTGGGCGCCGGTGCTGCTCGTCCTGTTGCGGTTCGTCCAGGGCTTCGCGCTTGGCGGGGAATGGGGTGGCGCGGTGCTGCTGGTCGCGGAGAACAGCCCCAACCGCAGCCGCGCCTTCTGGGGCAGCTTCCCGCAGGCCGGCGTCCCGCTGGGCAATCTGATGGCGACCATCGTCCTGCTCGTGCTCTCGGTCACCTTGTCGGACGAGGCGTTCCTGTCCTGGGGCTGGCGCGTCGGCTTCTGGTTGTCGGTCATCATCGTCGGAATCGGCTATTATATCCGCACCCAGGTCACGGATTCGCCGATCTTCGAAGCGGCCAAGGCGGAGGCCGAGGAGCGCGCCCATGCCGGCTATGGCCTGAAGGAAGTGTTCCGCCGTTATCCGCGCGGCGTCTTCACCGCGATGGGCATCCGGGTGGGGGAGAATATCCTCTATTATATGGTGGTCACCTTTTCGATCACCTACCTCGCCCATATCGGCGTCGAGACGGCCGAAATCCTCGCCCTGCTGTTCTGCGCGCATATCCTGCACGTCTTCGCCATTCCGGCGTTCGGCGCGCTTGCCGACCGGATCGGCCGCAAGCCCGTCTACATGCTCGGCGCGGCGCTCACCATGGTCTGGCCGTTCTTCGCCTTTCCCATGTTCGATACCGGCGCGGCAACGCCGATCCTGCTGGCGATCTTCGTCGGCATGATCGTCCATGCCCTGATGTATGCGCCGCAGCCCGCCATCATGGCCGAGATGTTCCCCACGCGCATGCGCTATTCGGGCGTCTCGCTCGGCTATCAGGTCACCGCGATCTTCGCGGGCTCGTGGGCGCCGCTGATCGGGACGGCGCTGCTGCGGGAATATGATGACTGGATGCCGATCGCGATCTATGTCCTCGCCGCCGGCGCGATCAGCCTGGCCTCCGCGATGTTCATGGTGGAAAGCAAAGGCGTGTCGTTGCTGGCGATCGACAAGGAAGATCGGGAACGGCTCGGCGCGGCCCTGAAATAATTCATGATGTTTCAGTAATATTACACTATAGAGACAGCCATTTTTACGGCAAACTTCTAGGAAGTAAGCAATTTTCAACTTCCTTTGACGATGACGCTCCACGGTTTCATGTGGAGTGGTGTAATGGATGCGGCTTCGGCATTGCGACGGGATCGCGGTTCGCCGGTGGAGCAGGGGCGCCCCGCGGCTGGCGGGGCGCGTGCCGGCGGGACGGCGCTGTTCGCGGCGGCGCGGTCGCATGCCGTCGATGTACTGTGCCGCAAATGGCATACATCGATTCCGCCGGGCGCCGATCTGCCACCCTTCGAGGAACTGGCGCTCGGCAGTCTTGGCCGGATGGCGGACGGCGTGGCGCTGGTCCAGTCGCTCGCCTCGGGCGGGTTCGAACTGCTGCGCGCCGGCCCGGATTTCGAGCAATGGGCCGGACAGGCCGAACGTAACCTCGCGATCGACGCGCTGTGCCCCGAATATGCCCGCCCGTTGCAGGAGGTGCTTGGCCGGGCGCTGCGCGGCGGCGCGCCGGCCGAGACGGTGGCCTATGGCGTCCGCGACGGCTTCGTCTCCAGCTATGACCTGCTTGCCCTGCCGCTCGCCAATCGGTGGGGGCAGCCGCTGCTGCTGGTCTATGTCCAGGCCCATGCCGAGCGCTACAGCCTGATCGACGCGATGTTCCGCACGACGCGGGAGGGGCTGGTCGCGCTGGCGGTGGTCCGCGATGCGACGGGCGCGCCGAAGGATTTCCAGATCGTCGCCCTGAATGACGGCGCGGTGCAGTTGATGCGGCGTCCGGCCGAGGCGCTGCGTCGCCAGCATCTGTCCGAGCTGTTCGTCCACCTGCGCCCCAGCGGCGCGCTGGCGCGGCTGTTCGCGGTGCTCGAAAATGGCGGCAGCGCGCAGTTCGAGCTGGATTATCCGCTTGTCGACGGCGGTGTCCTGCACCTGAATGTCGGTGCGTCGGCGATGGGCGACCTTTTGACGATAACGCTCACCGATGTCGGCGATCTCAAGGCGCGGGAGACCTCCTTCCGGCTGCTGTTCGAGGGCAATCCCGTGCCGATGTGGGTCTATGATCCCGCCAGCCTGCGTTTCCTGGCGGTCAACGATGCCGCCGTCGCCCATTATGGCTATAGCCGCGCCGCGTTCCTCGGCATGACGCTGCTCGACATTCGCCCGCCCGAGGATCGCGATCTGGTGCTGGACGGCAGCGACGTCGACGGCACCGAACGGCTGTGGCGGCACCGCAAGGCCGACGGCAGCGGCGTCGAGGCGCTGAGCTATACGCGCGCGGTGATCTATGAGGAGCGGCCGGCCCGGCTGGTCGCCGTCATCGACGTCACCGAGCGCCGCCGCGCCGAGGCGCGCATCTCCCACATGGCGCATCACGACGCGCTGACCGACCTGCCCAACCGGCTGCTGTTCCGCGAGCGGCTGGACGAGGCGCTGGTCCGTATGCGGCGCCATGACGAGGGGCTGGCGATCCTGTGCCTCGACCTCGACCATTTCAAGGACGTCAACGACACGCTCGGCCATCCCGTCGGCGACAAGCTGCTGCGCGCGGTCGCCCGGCGGCTGAGCGGCGCCCTGCGCGAAAGCGATGTCGTCGCGCGGCTGGGCGGCGACGAGTTCGCGATCATCCAGACGTCGATCGCAACGCCCGAGGATGCCAGCCACTTCGCGATCCGCCTCGTCGAGCTGATCGGCGAACCCTATGACATTGACGGGCATCACGTCATCGTCGGCGCCAGCGTCGGCATCGCCCTCGCGCCCGGCGACGGCGACAATCCCGACCGCCTGCTGAAGAATGCCGACATGGCGCTTTATCGCGCCAAGGGCGACGGCCGGGGCACGTTCCGCTTCTTCGAGCCGGAAATGGACGCGCGGGTGCAGGCGCGCCGGGCGCTGGAGCTTGACCTGCGCAAGGCGCTGGCGGCGGGCGAGTTCGAGATGTTCTACCAGCCGCTGGTCAATCTCAGCGACAATGCCGTGACCGGCTTCGAGGCGCTGCTGCGCTGGCGGCATCCGGTGCGCGGCATGGTCTCGCCCGCCGACTTCATCCCGCTGGCCGAGGAGATCGGCCTCATCGTGCCGCTCGGCGAATGGGTGCTGCGGCAGGCCTGCGCCGAGGCTGCGACATGGCCCGATCACGTCAAGGTCGCGGTCAACCTCTCGCCGGTCCAGTTCAAGAGCCGCAACCTGCTGCCCGCCGTGATGATGGCGCTGGCCAGTTCCGGCCTGCCCGCGACCCGGCTGGAGCTGGAGATCACGGAATCGGTGCTGTTGTCGGAGAGCGAGGCCAATCTTGCGACCCTGCACCAGCTTCGCGCGCTCGGCGTGCGCATCTCGATGGACGATTTCGGCACGGGCTATTCCTCGCTCAGCTATTTGCGGACCTTCCCGTTCGACAAGATCAAGATCGACCAGTCCTTCGTCCGCGAACTGTCGGCGAGCGGCGACTGCATGGCGATCGTCCGCGCCGTGGCGGGGCTGGGGTCGAGCCTCGGCATTCCGACCACCGCCGAAGGGGTCGAGACGGACGAGCAGCTC
>CAZACH010000237.1:0-3721 GCA_964483275.1 uncultured Sphingomonadaceae bacterium
AAGAAACGACCAAGGAACACCGAGACGAAGCCATAGCGCCGGAAGAACAGGCGGGCGCGGGCGATCGGCGGACGATGGTTGCACAGCGGCCAGCGCCGATAGACCGAGGGGCCGATCCAGCGGCCGACGAGATAGGAAAGCCAGTCGCCCAGCGCCGCGCCCGCGATCGCCCAGACCAGCACCGGCGCGGGATCGAGCACGCCCGTCGCGATCAGGCCGCCGACCGCGATCATCAACGCCACGGCGGGCACCAACATCCCGATGACGATCAGCGATTCCGCAAACGCCAGCAGGCCGATGACCGGACCCGCGATCCCGGCATTCGTCGCGATCAGCGCCAGCAGGTCCGCCATCAGCGTGTCGATCGCGGTCATGTCCTCCAGGAGTCCGCGAGCGCATCGGCGGTCGCATCAATCTGCTCGGGTTCTCCTTCCCCGGTCAGGGCGTAGGAAAAATCGCCCCTTCGCCAATAGGCGACCGACTGCTTGCCGTCGCGCACCGCATCGGGGTCGCGCGGCGCCGAGGAACGCTTGCGGATGGCAAGAATGGACAGGGTGTGGCCGTCCGTCGTCTGCACCGCGATCAACATGGCCGGCTCCGGGGCCGCTTCGAGCAGTTCGACATCGGTGACCCGCCAATCCGACGGCAATCGCGGCACGGCGATGCGCGACGCCAGCAGCAAGGCATGCGCGCGGTCGGAAATCGGCCTGTCCGCCGCGAAGCTTATGCGCTCGGCAAGCGTGCGATGCGATGCGGCGGCCAGGCTGACATAAGCGGGCGGAGGGCTATCCCACCCGAGCATTGTCACGCCCGTCAGCGCCACGACGACCATCGCGGCGAGGCCCAGCGCCGGACGATGCCAGAAGGGGCGACGCTCCTTGCGCACCTTGTCGACGGCGGCGGCGAGGGATCGGGACAGGCCGACATCCGCGCCCGTCAGCAATTGCAAGGCGCTGCGATTGCGAAAATCGGCCATGACCTTCGCGGCAAGGGCGGGGTGGCGCGAAAGATGATCCTCGACGGCCAGACGCCGCGCCAGATCGAGCTCGCCGTCGATATAGGCTTCGATCTCCATATCATCGACCCTGTCAGTCGGCATCCTGCCCCCCGATGATTCTCAACCTGTCGCCATCCCGCGCGGCCGCGGCCCGTTCGGGAGAGCGCAACGCGGCCCGCGCGCGACTGAGCCGCGACATGACGGTGCCGATCGGAACCTCCAGAATGGCCGCCGCCTCCTGATAGCTCTGCCCTTCGACCGCGACCAGATGAAGCACCGCGCGATGGTGCTCGGGCAGGGCCGCGAAGGCGCGCGCCACCTCGCGCAGGCAGGCCGCATGTTCCTGGTCCGGCTCCAGCCGATCGACCAGCGTCTGGGCAAAACGCACGTCCCGCCGCGCCTCGGCCTGCTCGCGGCGGCGGGCCGAGATGAAGATATTATGCACGATGGACAGCAGCCATCGCCGGGGCGAACCGTCCATCCGAAACGTGTGGCGCTTTTCCAGAGCCTTGAGGAGCGCATCCTGCACAACGTCGTCCGCCACGATCTCGTCGCGCGCCAGCGAGCGGGCATAACGCCGCATGGACGGCATCTCTTCCAATATATCGGTCGGCTGAAGCTGGGACATATGGGCATTTACGCTCGGGAAATGCCGGCTATTCCCTTATCGCCGCCAGCGCATCGCTGCGCAGGCACCTGTCATAGGCCCGGACGACCTGCGCCAGGGTCGCGTCCCAATCATGGCCGTTCGCGGCAAGCCTTGCCGATCGCCCCAGCGCCTTGCGGCGGGCGGGATCGGCGATCAGGTCCAGAAAGCGGCCGGCATAAGCCTCGCTCGACAGCGGCGCGACCAGAAGGCCCGTCCGTCCATGGTCGATAAGCGCGGACGCGCTGGGCACATCGGCGGAAATGATCGCCAGACCCGAGGCCATCGCCTCCAGATTGACGTTGCCGAACGCCTCCGTGATGCTGGGATTGATCAGCACGTCGGCGCTTGCCACCGCCCGCCCCAATGCGGCGCCTTCCAGATGGCCGACGAAATTCGCGTTCGGCAGACGCTGGGCCAGCCAGGCGCGGGCCGGGCCGTCGCCGATGACCAGCGGCCGCACGGAGCGATCCGCCGCCCGCGCCCGCATCACGGTGTCGACGAAGATCTGGAGGCCCTTCTCGGCGACCAGACGACCGAAGAACAGTGGCACGACATCGTCCGGCCCATAGCCGAGCGAGGCCCGAAACCCTTCGTCGCGCAAGGCCGGATCGAAGCTCGCGCGGTCGACGCCCCGGCTCCAGATCGAAACGCGCCCGGCGCCATATTGCGCGACAAGCTCCGCCGCGATCGGCGCCGTGGGGGCCAATATGCGGTCGCACGCGTCATAGAAGCGGTTGAGATAGCGCTCCATCGGACCGCGCAACATGCCCAACCCATAATAAGCCAGATAGGTCTCGAACCGCGTATGCAGGCTGGCGACAACCGCGATCCCGTTGCGCCTTGCATGGCGTTGGGCGCTGCGGCCCAGCCAGTCGGGCGCGGACAGATGGACGATGTCGGGCGCGAACGCCGCCAGATCGCGCCGGATCGCCCGTGGAAGGCCACGCGCCAGCCGATATTCCGACCGCCCCGGTATGGCGATCGACGGCACCGGCACGACATGCCCGACATGCGGGATCGCGGTCTTCGGACTGTCCGGCGAATAGATGCGGACCTGCGCGTTCCGGTCCAGCAGATAGGCGACCAGCCGGTTCAGCGCCCGATTGGCGCCATCCCGGATGCCATTATAATTGCCGGAGAAAAGAGCAACCCGCAGCGGCCGGCCGGCGACCCGCGGCAACGGCCGCCGGGCGTCGGGGGATGAAATGGCTGGGGGAAAATGAAGAACGGAGACCTGCGTTGCCATGTCGGATTTACGCACCGCAGGCCATTATATTCCCCTCTCCCGTTCGAACCGACCGGCTCAGATCATCCGCCGCATGACGTCGTCCTTTTTGACGAAATGATGCAGCAGCGCCATGCCGATATGGCCCACGACCAGGATCAGCAGCAGCCAGGCGATTGGCGAATGGAGGCTGCCGATGGCCGCCGCCCACGGGATCTTGTCACCCTCCGCGGCGATCTCGATGCCGAAGGCGGTCCAGCCATAGCCGCCGCCCAGCATGGTCAGGATGCCGGTGATCGGCATCGCGGCCATGCCGGCATAGAGCAGGCCATGGCCCGCCTTGACGAGAAAGGCCGTGGCGGGGTCCTGCACCGGCCGGACGCGCTGCCGCGCGACCCACGCGATCCGCGCCGCGACCAGCAGCAGGAGCAGCGTGCCGATCGAGATATGCCAGGGCACCAGCGTCTGGCCGACCCAATGCTCGCCATCGGCGATGCGGTCGAAGAATTTGAGCATCTGCCAGCCGATCAGCAGGGCCATGCCCCAGTGGAATATCCGGGTGATGCTGCCGTACCGGGTCGAACTGTCTTGTTTCATGATGGACTCCTGTTGGGATGCTCAGGCGATGCTCTCGACGATGCCGCCCTCGACGCGCAACGCCGCCCCGGTCGTCGCGCTGGCCTGAGGCGAGGCCGCGTAGACGGCGAGATTCGCCACCTCCTCCGGCGTAGCGTAGCGGCGCAGCAGGGTGGAAGGCCGGTTTTCCTGGAGGAACAGCACCTCCATTTCCTCCGGCGAGACACCGCGCTCGGCGGCGAGATCGGCCATCATCTGCATCGCGCCTTCGGTG
>CAZACH010000238.1:0-3694 GCA_964483275.1 uncultured Sphingomonadaceae bacterium
GTATTTCGTCTATCGCGACGGCCGCTATATCGACGCCGCCGGCCTCAGTTTCCGGGACTTCCTTGACGGGCGTTTGTCAGCGCTGCCGGGTGAGCGGCCGACGCTGGACGACTGGACCGACCATCTCTCCACCGCCTTTCCCGAAGTGCGGCTGAAAAGCTTTCTGGAAATGCGCGGCGCCGATGGCGGCCCATGGGGCAGCATCTGCGCGCTGCCGGCGCTGTGGGTCGGCCTGCTCTATGACCGGCCGACGCTCGATGCGGCGTGGGATCTGGTCAGGCACTGGACGGTCGCGGATCATCAGGCGTTGCGCGACGCCGTGCCCCGGCTGGCGCTGCGCGCCACCATGCCGGATGGACGCTCGCTCAGGGACTTCGCGGGCGATCTGCTCGACCTCGCCGCCGGAGGGCTGGCCGCGCGGGGGCGGCTCAACAGCAGCGGGGACAATGAAACCGGCTTCCTCGATCCGCTGCGCGAGGTGGTGGCGAGCGGCAAGTCGCCGGCCGATATCCTGCTGGAACGCTATGCGGGCGCGTGGGACGGTGATGTCTCCCGCGTCTATGCGGAGCGCAGCTACTAGGACGGATCGCCATTCAGCCCATGCGGGCCTGCAAAGCGCGATTTTCTGTGCTCCGGTGCTCACGTACCTGAAGTATGCTGCGCTCCGGTGCTCAAAAATCACCCTTTTGTCCTTCGGTCGTCTACGACTCCGCCTCCGCCTGAACTGAATGGCGATCCGTCCTAACCCGGACCCTGCTTGAGCGTCAGCGGCAGTCCGGCCGCGATGAATTGCACCTCGTCGGCAATCTCGGCGATGCGGCGGTTGATGCGCCCGGCCGCATCGCGAAAGCGGCGGGCGAGGGCGTTTTCCGGCACGATGCCGAGTCCGACCTCGTTGGCGACAAGGATCACCGGCCCCTCGACCCCGCCGAGCGCGTCCAGCAGCAGATCGGTCTCCGCCTCGGGGTCGCGATCGGCAAGCATCAGGTTCGAGATCCACAGGGTCAGGCAGTCGACCAGCACGACCTGCCCGGCGCGCGCCTCCCGCTGGACCGCGTCGACCAGATCGAGCGGGGCCTCCACGGTCCGCCAGCCGGGGCCGCGCTGGGCACGGTGCAGCGCGATCCGCTCGGCCATCTCCGCGTCAAAGGCCTGGCCGGTGGCGATATAGACCGGCGCGCCGTCCAGCGCCCGCGCGCGGCGTTCGGCATAAAGGCTTTTCCCGGAGCGGGCGCCGCCCAGGACAAGGAGGCGGGTCGGAGGCGAATGGGTCATTGCAAAGGCGGCTCTCGCGGTTCGGACGATCCCCCGCTACAGCAAGCCGCGATGGCAGACGAGAGCGAGGCTGGGGCAAGGCCCGAATGGTTCGTGCATGGCGGCCGCCTGCGCGCCGCCGCGGCTGCCTTCCCCGACGCGCCGCGCCCGTGGATCGACCTGTCGACCGGCCTCAATCCCCAGCCATGGCAGGGGAAGGCCGGCGAGGTGGATTGGGGGCCGCTGCCGGACGCAGGCGACCTGCTGGCGCTCGAAGCAACGGCGGCGGCGCATTTCGGCGCGCCGCCTGCCCATGTCTGCGCGCTGCCGGGGACCGAGATCGGCCTCCGCCTGCTGGGATCGTTCGGCCTGCCGAAGCCGGTGTCGGTCGTCGCGCCGGGCTATAGCACGCATCTCGACGCCTTTGCCGGTGCGCGACCGATCGGCATCGCCGCCATCGACGATGCGGCGGCGGATGGCGGCACGCTGTTGCTGGCCAACCCCAACAATCCCGACGGGCGGCTCCTGTCGCCGGAGCGGCTGATCGCGCTGGCATCGCGCCTGCGGGAGCGGCAGGGGCTGCTGATCGTTGACGAGGCCTTTGCCGATATGGCGGACGGGGTCGGCCTTGCCCCGTATCTCACCGCCGAACTTGCGCCGCATGTCGTCCTGCTGCGTTCGTTCGGAAAATTCTTCGGTCTCGGTGGGTTACGGCTTGGATTTGCCATCGCGGATGAGACGTGGCGGGCGTCGTTCCGGCACAGGCTGGGAAGCTGGCCGCTGTCGGCCGCCGCTCTCGCCTTCGGCACCGGCGCCTATCGCGACCGGGCATGGATCGAAGCGACGCGCCATCGTCTGGTGGAGGATGCGGCGCGACTGGACGCATTGCTCGCCGCCCATGGGTTGGCGGCGCGGGGGGCGTGCCCGCTGTTCCGGCTGGTCGATACGCCCGACGCGCAAATCATCTTCCAGCGGCTGATGCGGCATGGCTTGCTGACGCGACCCTTCGCCTATGCTCCGCGCTGGCTGCGGTTTGGCTTGCCGGGTGATGAGACCGCATGGGAGCGCCTCGATCGCGCGCTTGCCGATGGCTGAGCCGGTCGCACTGGTGGCCCTCGCCGTCGAGGCTGCGGTCGGCTGGCCGCAGCGGCTCTACCGCGTGATCGGCCATCCGGTGGGCGGTTTCGCCCGCATCATCAACGCCTGCGAGCGGCGCTGGAACATGGGCGACGACCGCAGGCGTCGGTTGATGGGGATGGCGACGGTGGCGCTGCTGGTCGCGGTCGCCGGGGCTGCGGCGTGGATCGCGGCGCAGCTTGCCCGCCTGATCCTCGGCGATTGGGCATGGATCGCCATCGCGCTGCTTGCCGTGCCCGGCCTTGCCCAGCGGGGCCTCCACGATCATGTCGCGCCGGTGGCGGCGGCGCTCCGGCAGGACGATCTGCTCGCCGCGCGCCACGCCGTCGCGCGGATCGTCGGGCGCGACACGACGGTGCTGGACGAAGCGGGGACGGCGCGCGCGGCCATCGAAAGCCTGTCGGAGAGCTTTTGCGACGCGGTCGTGGCGCCGGCCTTCTGGCTGCTGCTGCTCGGCCTGCCGGGGCTGTACGCCTATAAGGCGATCAACACCGCAGACAGCCTGATCGGCCACAAGGAGGCGCCGTTCCGGGCCTTCGGCTGGACGGCCGCCCGTACCGACGATGTCGTCAACTGGGTGCCGGCGCGGATCGCCGGCGCGCTGATCTGCCTTGCGGGTCCCGGCGGCTGGCGGGTGATGCTTGCCGACGCGCAGCGCCATGCCTCACCCAATGCGGGCTGGCCGGAAGCGGCGATGGCGGGGGTGCTCGGCCTGCGGCTGGGCGGCCCGATCTGCTATGACGGCGTCTGGCACGACAAGCCGTGGCTGCGCGGCGGGCGGGCGGACGCACGGGCGGACGATATCGACGTGGGGCTTGGCGTCTATCGCCGCGCCTGCCTGTTGCTGTGGGCGATTGCGGGGGGCGTGGCGTGGCTGCTGTGATGTTGCAGGGAACCGGCTCCGACGTCGGCAAGTCGGTGCTGGTGGCGGGGCTGTGCCGGGCGCTCGCCAATCGGGGCCTTCGCGTCCTGCCGTTCAAGCCGCAGAACATGTCCAATAATGCCGCCGTGACGGCGGACGGCGGCGAGATCGGGCGGGCTCAGGCCTTGCAGGCGCTCGCCTGCCGCGTGCCGCCGGTCACGGACATGAACCCCGTCCTGCTCAAGCCGCAGGCCGACCGCACCTCGCAGCTCGTCGTGCATGGTCGCGTCGCGGGGACGCTCGGCGCGGGCAATTTCCGCGAAAGGCGCGGGCAGCTGCTCGACGCGGTGATGGAGAGCTACCAGCGTCTACGGGGGCAAGCGGATGTTGTGCTGGTCGAGGGCGCGGGATCGCCCGCCGAGATCAACCTGCGCGCCGGTG
>CAZACH010000239.1:0-3680 GCA_964483275.1 uncultured Sphingomonadaceae bacterium
TTTCCAGATGCGGAAGACCAGCACGCTCATCATGCAGGTGGTGATCAGCATCGCCCCGGTCACCGCGATGCCATAGGCGGCGGCGAGGTTGGACGACTGGCCGAAGGTCAGCACCAGCACCAGCACCATCACCAGCAGCGCCCAGTTGACGGCGGGGATATAGACCTGCCCGGCCGTCGAGGCGCTGGTGTGCGCGATCCTGAGGCGCGGGATGAAGCCGAGCTGGATCGCCTGATGCGTCACCGAGAAGGCGCCCGAGATCACCGCCTGGCTGGCGATGACCGTCGCCAGCGTCGCCAGGATGACCAGCGGCAGCCGGAACTTCTCCGACGCCATCAGGAAGAAGGGGTTCACCGCCGCGTCGGGTTCGGCCAGCAGCAGCGCCGACTGGCCCATATAGTTGAGCATCAGCGCCGGCATGACGACATAGATCCAGGCGACGCGGATCGGCTTGCGGCCGAAATGGCCCATGTCGGCATAGAGCGCCTCCGCCCCGGTGATCGCCAGCACGACCGAGCCGAGCGCGAGGAAGGCGGTGACGCCGTCGGCGATGAAGAAGCGCACCGCCCAGATCGGGTTCAGCGCCTGCAACACCTCCGGCCGCGCGACGATGTGGATGAGGCCGAGCCCCGCAATGACCGTGAAATAGACGACCATGATCGGCCCGAACAGCCGCCCGACCAGATCGGTGCCGCGCGCCTGCAACAGGAACAGGCCGACCAGGATGATGACCGCGATCGGCAGCACCAGCGGCGCGAAGCCCGCCTCCACCACCGTCAGCCCTTCCACCGCCGACAGCACGGAGATGGCGGGCGTGATCATGCTGTCGCCATAGAAAAGCGCGGTCGCGAACACGCCGAGCAGGGCCAGCCCGCCGGTCAGCTTGCCGCCCGTCGTGCGGGTGATGAGGGCCAGCAGCGCCATGCTGCCGCCCTCGCCCTTATTGTCGGCGCGCAGCATCAGCGTGACATATTTGAACGTCACGACGATCGTCATCGACCAGAAGATCAGGCTGAGGACGCCATAGATATGCATCGAGTCGACCGCCAGCGGATGGTGGCCGACGAAGGATTCCTTGAGGGCATAGAGCGGGCTGGTGCCGATGTCGCCGAACACGACGCCGACGGCGCCGAGCACCAGCTTCGGCATGGCCGGCGCCTTGTCGTCGGCATGGCGGAAGCGCCTGTCAGCCTTCCCCGCCTTCGCGACCGCCTGCTCCGCGCCTGGGGCCGATTTGCTCATCGGACCGCGAGCGGCCCTTGGCATGAAATGGTCATCGCGATCCTTCGGTCACCGACGCGCCGGCGCCCCTAGCATGACCGATCCCCCCTAGCAACGGCGGCGGCGACACGGCATTGGGCGTCCTGTAACACCCGCATCTTTATCGAAGGTTTCCATCATGCGCATCGCCGTCCCCCGCGAGATCAAGAACCATGAATATCGCGTCGGCCTGACGCCGGCCTCCGTCGCCGAGCTGGTCGGCGCGGGGCATGAAGCGGTGGTGGAGAGCGGCGCGGGGCTGGGCATCGACTTCACCGATCAGGACTATCGCGACGCCGGCGCGCGCATCGTCGACAGCGTCGCCGAGGCCTATGCCGCCGCCGACCTGATCGTGAAGGTCAAGGAACCGCAGCCGCATGAAATCGCGCTGCTGGAGCCGCGCCACATCCTGTTCGCCTATCTCCACCTCGCCGCCGACAAGGCGCTCGCGGACGGCCTGATGCGGTCGGGCGCGACCTGCATCGCCTATGAGACGGTGACGTCGCCGTTCCGCACCCTGCCCTTGCTGAAGCCGATGTCGGAGGTGGCGGGGCGCATGTCGATCCAGGTCGGCGCGCATTATCTGGAAAAGGAACAGGGCGGGCGCGGCATCCTGCTGGGCGGCGTTCCCGGCGTGGAGCCGGCGCGGGTGGTCATCCTCGGCGCTGGCGTCGCCGGCCTCAACGCGGCGCTGCTCGCGGTCGGGGCGCGCGCCGACGTCACCGTCTATGACATCTCCAGCGAGCGGCTGGCCGAACTGGACCTGATGTTCGGCAGCAGCATCAAGACCGCCCACGCCAATCGCGCCGCCATCGCCGCCGCCGTGGCGCGCGCGCATCTGGTCGTCGGCGCCGTGCTGGTGCCCGGCGGCGCCGCCCCGAAGCTGGTGACCCGCGCCATGCTGCGCACCATGAAGCGCGGCGCGGTGATGGTCGACATCGCCATTGACCAGGGCGGCTGCTTCGAAACGTCGCGCCCGACCACGCACGACGATCCCGTGTTCGTCGAGGACGGCGTGACCCATTATTGCGTCGCCAACATGCCGGGCGCCGTCGCCCGCACATCGACCTTCGCGCTCAACAACGCGACGCTGCCCTTCGTGCGCAAGCTCGCCGATCTGGGGGTCGAGCAGGCGATGGCCGCCGATCCGCATCTGGCGGCGGGCCTCAATATCGCGGCCGGCACGATACGCCATGCCGCCGTCGCCGAAGCGCTGGACCTGCCGCTCGGATCATAGGGTTCGTCACCGCATTTGGCGGGCCACAGCCTCTCCCTAAACTCATCCCCCCTCGGTTCCTGGCCTCCCGCCCGGAGCCTCAAACGCCCGTTCGTCCTGAGCCTGTCGAAGGACGACAGCACTGGCCCCGTCATCCGTTCGGTACGGGTCTCGAGTCCTGCGCTGTCGTCCTTCGACAGGCTCAGGACGAACGGAGGTAGGGAAAGGGAACGGAGCCGGCTCAGGACGGACGGATCACATCAACGGACGTAGCCGCCTATTTCACCCGGCTGGCCTTCACGATACGGATCGGTTCGGCGATGAACTGGTCCTTCATCGACCCCGAGCCGGCGCCCTTCACGGTCGGCGCATTGAGGATGCGGCGCACCGTGTCCATGCCGCTCGCGACCTTGCCGAAGGCGGCATAGCCGACATTGTCGCCCGAACGCTTCGGATCGGCGTCCATCAACGGCATGTCGTTCAGGATGATGAAGAAGTCGCCCATCGCGCTGCCCGGCGTGGTGCGCGCCATGGAGATCGTGCCGCTGACATGCTTGATGCCGGTCTTGCTGGTCGGCTCATGCGCGATCGGTGGCAGGGAACGGCGGATATTGTGGCGGATGCCGCCCTGGATGAAGCCCCGGCCCTCCACACCCTTCGTTTTCGCGGTCCGATAGAAATAGGTGCCGTCGAGCTTCTTCTCATCGACATAGCGCAGGAAGTTGTTGGCGGTGATCGGCGCCCGCTTCGTGTCGACGTCGAGCAGGATATTACCCTCTGCCGTCTCCAGCTTGACGCGGACCAGCCCGGCATTTTGCGCGGCGGCGGGCGGGACGAACGCCAGCAGCAGCAGCAGCGCGAACAAAAACTTGCGGATCATAACCCCTGCCCTGCCCGGAACCATTATTTGCCGAGCTTTTCCAGCCGTTCCTGCAATTGCTGCATCTGTTCGCGCAGCGCGCGCAGCTCGTCCTGCTCGGTCGCCTCCGGCTGCTCCGCCGTGGGATTGGCCGGTTGCGCAGCCTTGGCGGTGGCGAGCGCATTTTCGGTGAAGGCCTTGGTCGCCGCCTCGAACATCGCCATGTTGCGCTTGGCCAGCGCCTCGAACGGCCCGCCCTTGAACGCGCCGGTCAGCACCTCGCGGAACTGGTCGTGGTTGCGGCGGAAGGATTCCATCGACGCTTCCAGATAATGTGGCACCCTC
>CAZACH010000240.1:0-3665 GCA_964483275.1 uncultured Sphingomonadaceae bacterium
CTGCAAGCCGTCCATGCGCTGGGCGCGGAGCTGTCGATCTCGACCGAACTCGCCGCGGTCCCGCCTTCGCTCCTCGCCCTCGCGGACGCGAGTCGCGACGACGCCCCGGCCCGCGCGGACGAGCCTTATCGGCGCGCGCTCACCGGCATCTATGCCCGCCTCGCCGCGACATGGGAGGAACTGACCGGCATGCCGGCGGCGCGTCCCGCCCTGGTCGCCGGCGCGCCCTATAACGGTCCCGAGGAATTTCGCGCCGACCTTCGCACCATCGCCGAGGCGCTGGAGCGGGACGGCGATGACGGCATGTCGCCCTATAGCCAGCTCGGCCGCCTGATCCGCGCGGTCGAGACGTTCGGCTTCCATCTCGCAACGCTCGACCTGCGGCAGAACAGCGACGTGCACGAACGGACCGTCGCCGATCTGCTCGCCGCCGCCGGGGTCGAGGCCGACTATCTGGCGCTCGACGAAAAGGCGCGCGTCGAACGCTTGCGCGCCGAACTCGCCAGCCCACGCCCGCTGACCGCCCCATGGATGACCTTGTCGGAGGAAAGCACCCGCGAGATCGCCATCTTCCGCGCCGCCGCCGCCGCGCTGGAGCGCTTCGGCCCCGACGCCATCACCACGGCGATCATCTCCAAATGCGCCAGCGTCTCCGACCTGCTCGAACTGCTGCTGCTGCTCAAGGAAGTCGGCCTGTATCGCGCCGGCGACCCGCCCTTCGCGCCGATCATGGCGGTGCCGCTGTTCGAGACGATCGAGGATCTGGAGACGGCGCCCGACGTGATGCGCGCCTTCCTCGAAATCCCCGGCATCGTCGCCGCCGCGAAGGCGCGCGGGGCGCAGGAAGTGATGATCGGCTATTCCGACAGCAACAAGGATGGCGGCTATCTGACCTCCAACTGGAGCCTTTACCAAGGCTCGCGGGCACTTGCCGCGGTGTTCGCCGAGTTCGGCGTGCGGTTGCAGCTGTTCCACGGCCGGGGCGGCGCGGTGGGCCGGGGCGGCGGTTCCGCCTTCGCGGCCATCCTCGCCCAGCCCGAAGGCACGGTGAACGGCCGCATCCGCATCACCGAGCAGGGCGAGGTCATCGCCGCCAAATATGACAGCGTCCAGAGCACGCTCGACAATCTGGAAACGATGACGGCGGCGACGCTGCTGTCCAGCCTCGAACCGCCGCGCCTGCAAAATGGCGAGCAGCAACGCTTCTTTGCCGCCATGGCCACGATCAGCGCGGCCGCCCGCGCCGCCTATCGCGACCTCGTTTACGAAACCGACGGGTTCACCAGCTTTTTCCGGCAGGCAACCCCGATCGCCGAGATTTCCAACCTGAAGATCGGTTCCCGCCCGGCGTCGCGCACCAGGTCCGACCGGATCGAGGACCTGCGGGCGATTCCCTGGGTGTTCAGCTGGTCGCAGTCGCGGATCATGCTGCCCGGCTGGTACGGCATCGCCGACGGCCTCGCCGCCATCGGGGACAAGGGCCTGATCGCGGAAATGGCGGCATCCTGGCCCTTCTTCCAGGCGACGCTGGACAATGCCGAGATGGTGCTGGCCAAATCGGACATGCGCATCGCCGCCGGCTATGTCGGGCTGGTCGAGGATCGTGCCCTCGCCGATGCCGTTTTCGGCCGTATCCGCGATGCGCACCAGCGGACGGCGGACGCGCTGTGCGAAGCGACCGGCCAGAGCCGCCTGCTCGAACGGAACCCGGCGCTCGAGGCGTCGATCCTGCTGAGGCTGCCCTATATCGAGCCGCTCAACCATCTCCAGATATCGCTGCTGCGCCAGCACCGCGCGGGCGACGGCGATGACGAGCGCCTCATCGAGGGGATATTGATGACGATCAACGCGATCGCGACGGCGCTGCGCAACAGCGGGTGAGGCGGGTCGGGTCGGCTATCGCGGAAGCGAGGCCGCCTCGCCGCCGCGCTATTCCCCACCTCCGTTCGTCCTGAGCCTGTCGAAGGACGACCGCGCCAACTTGCGGGACCTGCTCCGGACCGTGCGGGCGGGAAAACCTGAGCGGTCGTCCTTCGACAGGCTCAGGACGAACGGAAGACGGGGATGGCGGCGCGGATTTGGCGCGCGCCGCCATAATAAGCCCGCGCCACCGCGAATTCGACGGTTTCGGTCAGTGCCGACTTGGCCTTGCCGTTGGGAAAGCCCGCCAGCGCGTCGATGGCGCGGCGGCCATAGAGGCGGGCGCGTTCGAGCGCCTCGTCGAGCGCGCCGGTTTCGCGCAGCAGCCGCGTCGCGATTTCGAGATCGGCGTCGCTGCTGCGCTGGCCCTGCATCGCCGCCTTCCAGAAGGCGCGATCGGCCTCGCTGCCGCGCGCATAGGCGAGGATGACGGGCAGCGTCACCTTGCCGTCGCGAAAATCGTCGCCGGCCTGCTTGCCCATCGTCGCGTCGTCGGACGAATAGTCGATGGCGTCATCGACAAGCTGGAAGGCGATGCCGAGATTGCGGCCGTAGGCGTCGAGCGCCAGTTCCACCGTCTCGTCCCGTTCGGCGACGGCGGCGGCGATTCGGGTGGCGGCGGCGAACAGCGCGGCAGTCTTGGCGCCGATGATGTCGAGATAGCGATCCTCGCCAATGTCGACCTGGCGCTGCGCGGTGAGCTGGTTGACCTCGCCCTCGGCGATCACCGCCGACGCGCCCGATAGGATCCTGAGCACGCGCAGGCTGCCATCCTCGACCATCAGTTCGAACGAGCGGGTGAACAGGAAATCGCCGACGAGGACGGTGGCCGGATTGCCCCAGATCATGTTGGCGGTGCGGCGGCCGCGCCGCAGGCCGGAGCCGTCGACGACATCGTCGTGCAGCAGCGTCGCGGTATGGATGAACTCGACGCAGGCGGCGAGCTTGTGATGGCGCGCGCCGCCATAATCGAGCAGGCGCGCCGCCGCCAGGGTCAGCATCGGCCGCATCCGCTTGCCGCCGCCGGCGATCAGATGCCCGGCAAGCTCGGGAATCAGGGAAATTTCGCTCTGCATCCGCTCGAGGATGACGGCGTTGACCTGGTTCAACTCCGCCGCGACGAGGGTGATGAGCGGCTCCAGCGACGGAGCGCGGCGTGAATCGAGGGCGTGAAGTTTGGCTGTCATCTCATCCGGCTTCATAAGTCGCGTGGTACGAATGGCAATATCGGGCGCACCGAAGGGGCTTGCGCTCAAGGTCCCTCCCCGCCAATGCGGGAGCATGGAAAAGGATGCCGATCTGCTGAAACGCTATCGCGAAAGCATCGACAATATCGATGCGGCGCTTGTCTTCATGCTCGCCGAACGGTTCAAGATCACCCAGGCCGTGGGCGAGTACAAGGCGTCGAGCGGCCTGCCGCCCGCCGATTCCTCGCGCGAGAAGGCGCAGGTGGAAAGACTGCGGCGGCTGGCGCGCGAGGCCAATCTCGATCCCGAATTCTCCGAGAAGTTCCTGCGCTTCATCATCGACGAGGTGATCCGCCACCACGAACGGATCCGGGTCGCCGGATAGGGTCCGTTCCGAACGACCCGCTCCCAACTCACCCCCACACGCTGCTTCCGTTCGTCCTGAGCCTGTCGAAGGACGACAGCACCGATTGGGGGACGAACGGATGTGACCACCGTGCCAGCGTCCTTCGACAGGCTCAGGACGAACGGAAGCAGCGTGTGGGGGAAGGTGAGAGA
>CAZACH010000241.1:0-3651 GCA_964483275.1 uncultured Sphingomonadaceae bacterium
CGGCGAGGTCCGAAGCCGCGTCCTGTGTGTCCGGCCTTCCTGGCGGCGCGCATCCCCTGACCGACGAACGACTTGGCCTGCTTGTCTTGCTTGGCGCTATCGCGAGGCCTTCCTGGGCGCACCCGGAAATCATCGTCGCGGGCGCTCATCGGGCGCGGCTTCCGGGCCGAATAGCGGGCGCCATACGCGCGCCGATTGATTTCATGCTGTTTTCTGAAAGCACGGCTGGCAGGCCCACTTTGGGAGCCGACAAGAAAAGCAAGCCCAACCAACCACATGGACCCCGCGAGACGGCGGTCCTTTTATCTGGCCATGCCTCCCTGCTTCTACCCAAATCCCAAGAGCTTCCGACCGTCTGTATCCGTTTGCACCCTATGACGCGACGGGGCACGCCAGCCCGCGTCATAACGGTTCCTGGCCGGAAAGAGGGACGAACAGGCGTTCGGGAGGCTCTTCGGATGCAACATTCTGTGCGGCCGTTTCGTCATCCGGCGGCGTCTCGGTTGCGGCTTGCGGTGCAGCTCGGGCGTCGTCCGCGCGCATGGCGAATAGCGGCGCGCGCATCCACGCCAGCGGATCGACGGGTGCGATAGTCGCACGGTCAGGCTGCGATCCGCCGACCATCGGCGCGAGGATCGCGAGATAGGCGCGGGTCTCTCGGGGGAGCGGTCGACCGGTTGCGAGGTGCTGTTCATAGCGTCCCGGTCCCGCATTATAGGCGGCGAGAAAACCGGGCGATCCAAAGCGGTCATGCAGTTCGCGAAGGTAAGCCGTGCCCGCGATGATGTTGTCCCTGACATGATAGGGATCGTCGCCAAGACCGTATCGGGCGCGCAGATAGGCCCAGGTGTCGGGCATGATCTGCATCAGGCCCATCGCCCCGGCATGGGAGATAGCGCGCACGTCGCCGGCGCTTTCGGCGCGCATCACCGCCCATATCCACGCCTGGGGAATGCCGAACCGCCGCGATGCCTCGGCGACATGGCGGGCGACAGGATCGGCGGTGTGCGGCGCGATCATTTGCGCGGCGGCGGGAACGGGCAAGGCCGTCGCCGGCGCGCTCGCCATGATGGCGAGCCACGCCAGCGACAGCGCCCGGCCACGCATGGAACGGCGACGCGGGCGCAACCGATCAGCTCCGGTCTTCGCGCGGCCGCGGTCGGTTCCACGACAGGTTGAACGTCGTGCCCTCGTCATCGGCGCGGAACAGATTGGCGCGCAACGGCGGGCCGGTGAAAATCGCGCTGTCGATCTCGATCGACACATAGTCGCCGGCCTTTTCGCCGACGCGCTTCCATCCCGCGCCGATCTCCGGGCCGGCGTCTTCGTCGAGATGAACCCGGTAGTCGGGCGCGTTCTCGGCGTCATTCGGTTCGGCGGGGACGATGATGATCGCCTCGTCGATCCCGAACATCCGGATGCGGCCTGAATAGCCGTCCTCGGTGGGTTTGAAGGCGCCTGCGTACATTGCCAATCTCCTTTGTGCTGGCAGGGGGAAAGCGATCAGAATGATGCGCGCGTGCGCAGCGGCGTCGCGCGACCGATCACGGACGATGCGGGCAGCGGCCCGAAATAGCGGCCGTCTAGGCTGTCGAGGCGGTCGGCGTTCATGAAGAAAATCTCGTCGGCGGCGACGACACGGCACCCTTTCCAGACGGGCAACGGCCGATGCAGCCGATCCCGTTCGCGTGCAGCGCCGAACGGCTTTCCGTCGATGGTGATGGCGATGCCGGTGCGGCACACCATCTGGCCCGGCAGCGCGGCGACCGGTTTGATCAGCGGCACGCCGAGGGGCAGATAACCGCCCGCCGAAAGGAACGCGGCGACATCGTCGGGCGGCGTCACGACGGCGAGATCGCCGACGCGCAGATTGTTCGACGGACGGACGGTGTAGAAGCCGATCGGCACGCTGGCCGAGGCGTTCCAGATCAGCTTCGGCGGCGGATTGATCCACACCGAAATTGCGATGACATTGACTGCCGCGACCATCGTCACCAGCGTTCCCCAGCGAAATCTCATTGCAATGCTCCCTTGCGGGCGAGCCAGGCGCGATGACGCTCCAGCGTGTAGGGGCGCGGGCTTTCCTGCGCTGCGAGACGGTTATGGACGTGTCGCCAATGGTCGGGCGCGGCGTCGGCGGGATCGATGTTCAGCGCATCCACGGCGTCGATCGCCTCGAACACCCGCTGGACCTTGGGCCAACCATTGACGCGCAGCAGAATCTCGCCGCCGGGCGTGACGCCCGGCACGGTCTGCCAGGGTTCGCCCGGATTGACGGCGCGCAGGATGTCGATGCGCGACACCAGCGTGCCGAAGTCATTGGATGCCCAACGGACGTAGGCGAACACGCTGTCCTGTGCGAAGGCGACGCGGCGGCGCTGGCGGTCGAGGATCTGATCCTCGACCAGGCGACCGAAGCGTATCCAGCGCTCGATGCGGCGCTCGATCCACAGCAGATCGACGCGCGTGCGACCGGCGTGGCGGGCGGCGCTCATGATCCGTTTTCCGCATCGTCGGGATACTCACGATGCAGCAGCTCGCGCAGCATGTCGGCGAGCGACACGCCGCGCTGGAGCGCCGCGAGTTTGAGGCGTCGCCGCAACTGAGGCGTCACATCGATCGTCAGTCTGGCGCTGTTTGCCGGTGCCGACGGCGCGGTTGGTGGTGGGGCGTCCTGCGGTCCCGCAATCCACGCCTCGGCTGCACCGGGCCGGGACGCGAAACCTGTCCTGGGTTTGTGCGTCGTCATGATCTGATCGCCTCGATCTCGGCGGCGAGCGCGGCAAGCTCCTCGGCGGCCGCGCTTTCGGGATCGACCTCCGACACCAGCCGCCCGGTCTGCATGGCGTCGGCGAAGACGACCCGCTGGCCGACATGGTGCGCCAGCAGCGGCGGGTCGTGTTCGGCAAGGCTCTCGGCTGTGGCGCGAGCGATCAGCGTGCGCGCGGGGTAGCGGTTGAGCAGGAAGCGCGCGCCGATCTCGGGTTTGAAGATGCGCGCCTGGTCGATCAGCTTCAGCATCTCGGCCGACGCCCAGCCGTCGAGCGGCGATGGCTGCACCGGGATCAGCGCGAGGTCGCAGGCGAACAGCGCCGAGCGGAGCAAGGTGGCGACACGCGGCGGCCCGTCGATGACCACATGATCCATGCCGCGCGCCAGCTCCGGCGCTTCGATGTGCAGGGTGTCGCGGGCGAGGCCGATCACGCTGAACAGCCGAGGCAGTCCTTCGGCGGCGCGTTGCTGCGACCAGTCGAGCGCGGACCCTTGAGGATCGGCGTCGATCAGCAGGACACGGCGCCCTTGCCTCGCCCATTGTCCAGCAAGGTGCAGCGCGAGCGTGGTCTTGCCGACGCCGCCCTTCTGATTGAGGAGCGCGACGATCATGAGCGGCGCTCCTGTCGAGTTCGGGAGATGTCGGAGCGGCCGCCAAGCGAGGCGTTGGACGATCTATCCCCAGCTCCGCGCGCTTCTACTACTTCTTTAGATTCTGATTTAGAGTCTTTAGAGTCCAGTTTTGTGCTGGAAGGCCAAAGGTTTAGCTGGGATGCGTGCGTCCGAAGTACGGATAGGACTGCGTTCGAAGTACCGATAGCCATTGCGTCCGAAGTACCGATACGGCGCTTATGACGCGGAAAGTTATCCACAGGCCCT
>CAZACH010000242.1:0-3630 GCA_964483275.1 uncultured Sphingomonadaceae bacterium
TGACCGAGCAGGCGGGCAAGCTCTGGCATGTCTCCAACCTCTACCAGATCCCGGGCCAGAGCCGGCTGGGCGAGCGGCTGGTCGAGGCGAGCTTCGCCGACCGCGTCTTCTTCACCAATTCCGGCGCCGAGGCGCTCGAATGCGCGATCAAGACCGCGCGCCGCTACCACTACATCAACGGCCGGCCCGAGCGCTTCCGCACCATCACCTTCGAGGGCGCCTTCCACGGCCGCACGCTTGCCACCATCGCCGCCGGCGGCCAGCAGAAATATCTCGACGGCTTCGGCCCCAAGGCGGACGGCTTCGACCAGGTGCCGTTCGGCGACATCGAGGCGGTCGAGAAGGCCGTCGGGCCGGAAACCGCCGCGATCCTGCTCGAGCCGGTGCAGGGCGAGGGCGGCATCCGCGCCTTTTCCGCCCCGTTCCTCGAAAAGCTGCGCGCGCTCGCCGACCGGCACGGCCTCCTGCTCATCCTCGACGAAGTGCAGACCGGCGTCGGCCGCACCGGCAAGCTGTTCGCCTATCAGTGGTCGCAGGTCGAGCCCGACATCATGGCCATCGCCAAGGGCATCGGCGGCGGCTTCCCCGTGGGCGCCTGCCTCGCCACCGAGAAGGCGGCGGCCGGCATGACCCCCGGCGTCCACGGCACCACCTTCGGCGGCAACCCGCTCGCCATGGCGGTCGGCAACGCCGTGCTCGACGTGGTGCTGGAGGAAGGCTTCCTCGAATCCGTGCAGGCGAAGGCGCTCAACGCGCGCCAGATGCTGGCCTCGCTGGTCGACGAGTTCCCTCAGGTGTTCGAGGACGTGCGCGGCAACGGCCTCCTGCTCGGCATGAAGTGCCGCATGGCCAACACCGCCGTTCTCGCCGCGGTGATCGACACGAAGATGCTGGCGGTGACGGCGGGCGACAACGTCCTGCGCCTCCTGCCGCCATTGACCGTCAGCGACGAGGAGATTCGCGAGGCGGGCGAGCGCCTGCGCGCCGCCGCTGCCGGCCTCGTCGCACGCATGAACGAAAAGGTCGCGTGATGGCCGCGGCGTTCAGGCATTTCCTCGACCTGTCGGTCGTCTCCGCCGCCGACATCCGCACCATCCTCGACGACGCGCGGGCGCGCAAGCTTCGCCTGAAATCGGGCGCGGCGGCGGGCGAGAAGCCGCTGGCCGGCAAGGTGCTGGCGATGATCTTCGAGAAGCCCTCGACCCGCACGCGCGTCTCCTTCGACGTCGGCATGCGCCAGCTCGGCGGCGAGACGATCATGCTGACCGGCACCGAGATGCAGCTCGGCCGCTCCGAGACCATCGCCGACACGGCGAAGGTGCTGTCGCGCTATGTCGACGCCATCATGATCCGCACGACCGGGCACGAGCGGCTCGTCGAGCTGGCCGACCATGCCGGCGTGCCGGTCGTCAACGGCCTGACCGACGATACGCATCCCTGTCAGATCATGGCCGACGTCATGACCTATGAGGAGCATCGCGGCCCGGTGAAGGACAGGCTCTTCGCCTGGACCGGCGACGGCAACAACGTGCTCCACTCGCTGATGCAGGCCTCCGCCCGGCTCGACTTCCGCCTCAACGTCGCCGTGCCGGAGGGCAGCGAGCCGTCTCAGGCCATGCTCGACTGGGCGAAGGCCAATGGCGGCCGCATCGCCGTCATGCGCTCGCCGCAGGACGCGGTGAAGGATGCCGACTGCGTCGTCACCGACACCTGGGTCTCGATGGGGCAGGAGCACCGCGCGCGCGGCAACAACGTCTTCCTGCCCTATCAGGTCAACGAGCGGTTGATGGCGCTGGCCAGGCCGGACGCGCTGTTCATGCACTGCCTGCCCGCCCATCGCGGCGAGGAAGTCACCGATGCGGTGATCGACGGGCCGCATTCCGTGGTGTTCGACGAGGCCGAGAACCGCCTGCATGCGCAAAAGGCGGTCCTGGCCTGGTGCCTGGGCGCTTGATCGGACGCGGCGGGCCGCCTATCTGTCCGGTCTGACATTCAATCGTCGCATCGTGGCGGCCGGGCGGGGATCGCGCCCGCGGCCGCCCGCGCATTCGCGGACAGGATCGTTCAATTGACGGACAAGGACATCAGGCTCGGCGATTTCGGTTTCGCCGGCGACGACCATGTGGTTCCCTTCGAGGTCGCCGCGCTCGACCTGCGCGGCCGCGCCGTGCAGCTCGGCCCGGTGCTCGACGCCATCCTGCCGCGCCACGGCTATCCCGAGCCGGTGGCCGCCCTGCTTGCCGAGGTCATGGCGCTGACGGTACTGCTCGGCACGACGCTGAAGTTCCAGGGCAAGTTCATCGTCCAGACCCGCACCGACGGGCCGGTCGACCTGCTCGTCGCCGATTTCTCGACGCCGCGCTCGCTGCGCGCCTATGCCCGTTTCGACCCCGAAAAGCTCGATGCGGCGATGGCGGCCGGCCGCATTGCGCCCGAGGAGCTTCTCGGCAAGGGCGTGCTGGCGCTGACCGTCGACCAGGGCGCCCACATGCAGCGCTATCAGGGCATCGTCCAGCTCGACGGCATGTCGCTGGAGGAGGTCGCGCGCACCTATTTCCGCCAGTCCGAGCAGATCCCGACCGACGTGCGCCTCGCCGTCACGCGCCAGATCGTGCCCGGGCCGGACGGTCCGGTGGCCCACTGGCGCGCCGGCGGCTTCCTGGCGCAGTTCCTGCCCGAAGCGCCCGAGCGCATGCGCCTGGCCGATCTGCCCGGCGGTGACGGGGATGACGACGGGCAGGACACGGCCGACGATTCCTGGGCCGAGGCGCGCTCGCTCATCGCCACCGTCGCGCCCGACGAGCTGTTCGATCCGACGGTCAGCCCCGAGCGGCTGCTCTACAGGCTGTTTCACGAGCACGGCGTGCGCGTCTTCGACGGCGTCGCGGTGATCGACGACTGCTCGTGCTCGCGCGAGAAGATCCGCTCGATCCTCGACGGCTTCTCGGCGCAGGAAATCGCCGAAAGCACGGAGGACGGGCAGATCCGCGTCTCGTGCGAGTTCTGCTCGAAGCAATACGCCTTCGACCCGGCCGACTTCGCCGCCTGAAACATGGTTAACACGCGTCGAAACAATTCGTGAACCCCGACGCGGCATGCTGACGCCTTGTCAATGGGTGGCGCGGGGCGCATAGCGGTGCGCCATGGCATACAGAATGATCTCGATCGTTGTCGCGGTGGCGGCTTTCGCGCTGCTGTTTTCCCTGCTCGCCAAGCAGGAAGGCGCGATCAGGCCGGAAGCTGCCAGGGTCGCGTGCCAGGATACGGCCACCGGCTGCGCCCGTCCTTTCGTGCGCTGACAGCCTTAATCAATGGTCAACGCCTGATGTGCATCATTGGCCCGAGGGAGCCGGGACGGAAGCCGGCAGGGAAACCGGGTTTGCGGGCCGAGCGATGGCGGACACATTTGCAGCGCGCGCCGAGATGCGCGAGGAAACGGCCGAAGCCGTCTGCGAGATCGCGATCTGCCTTGCCCAGGCGATCCACGAGATCGACCCGCAGGCGCATCGCCGCATGAATTTCAGCGCCGGCAAGGCCTATAACCGCCTGATCGCCGGCCAGCGCACGCTCGCCGCCGACATCCTCTACCGCTTCGGCCGCGCCCTGATGGACAAGGACCTCTTCCCCGAG
>CAZACH010000243.1:0-3621 GCA_964483275.1 uncultured Sphingomonadaceae bacterium
ACGTCATCATGCCGCAATACGCGATCCAGCGGCTCTACGAGCTGACCAAGGACCGCGACACCTACATCACCACGGAGGTCGGCCAGCATCAGATGTGGGCGGCCCAGCATTACGGCTTCGAAAAGCCCAATCGCTGGATGACCTCCGGCGGCCTCGGCACCATGGGCTATGGCCTGCCCGCCGCGATCGGCGCGCAGCTCGGCAACCCGAAGGCGCTGGTCATCGACGTGGCCGGCGAAGCCTCGATCCAGATGAACATTCAGGAACTGGCGACGGCGAGCCAGTATCGCCTGCCGGTCAAGATCTTCATCCTCAATAACGAATATATGGGCATGGTCCGCCAGTGGCAGGACCTGACCTATGCCGGCCGCTATTCGGAAAGCTATTCCGATGCGCTGCCCGACTTCGTGAAGCTCGGCGAGGCCTATGGCTGGAAGGGCATCCGCATCACCCATCCCGACGAGCTGGACGCCGGCATTCAGGCGATGATCGATGCGGACGGGCCGGTGATCGTCGATTGCGTGGTCGCCAAGCTCGCCAACTGCTTCCCGATGATTCCGTCGGGCGCGGCGCATACCGAGATGCTGCTGGAGGCGGCGGACGTTTCCGGCGGGCTGGATGACGAGGCGAAGGCGCTGGTCTGAACCTTCGGACCGACGCTGATCCATAACAATATTTGTCAGGGTAGACGGCAATGCAGATCAAGACCGAAGCGCCCAGCCGGCACACGCTTTCGATCACCGTGGACAATGAGGCGGGCATCCTCGCCCGCATCGCCGGGCTGTTCACCGCGCGCGGCTATAATATCGAAAGCCTGACGGTCGCGGACGTCACCTCCGACCACAGCATCAGCCGGATCACCATCGTCACCGCCGGCACGCCGGGCGTTGTCGAGCAGATCATCGCCCAGCTCGACCGGCTGGTGCCGGTGCATCATGTCGTCGACATGACCGTGCTCGGTCCCCACGTCGAGCGGGAGCTGGCGCTGGTCAAGGTCGTCGGCAAGGGCGAGCAGCGCATCGAGGCGATGCGCCTCGCGGAAGTCTATCGCGCCCGCGTCGTCGACGCGACGATCGGCAGCTTCGTGTTCGAAGTGACCGGCGGATCGGAGAAGATCGACAAGTTCCTTGAGCTGATGCGCGAGGTCGGGCTGGTCGAGGTGGCCCGCACCGGCGTCGCGGCCATTTCGCGCGGTACGGAAATTCTCTGAATCGTCGCTTCGCCTTCGACAAGCGGCCCGCGACCCGTTAGGAGCGGCGCCAATTTCCAGACAAACATGCATGGGGAAGAAAATGCGCGTTTATTACGACCGTGACGCCGATGTCGGCCTGATCAAGACCAAGAAGATCGCAATCGTCGGCTATGGCAGCCAGGGCCACGCCCATGCGCAGAATCTGCGTGATTCGGGCGTCGCCGAAGTCGCGGTGGCGCTGCGTCCGGGTTCGGCGACCGCCAAGAAGGCCGAAGGCGCCGGCTTCAAGGTGCTGAGCAATGCCGAAGCCGCCAAGTGGGCGGACGTCATCATGGTCCTCGCGCCCGACGAGCATCAGGCCGGCATCTATGCCGACGATCTGGCTGCGAACATGAAGCCCGGCGCCTCGCTGGCCTTCGCCCACGGCCTCAACATCCATTTCGGCCTGATCGAGCCGCGCGCCGACATCGACGTGTTCATGATCGCGCCCAAAGGCCCCGGCCACACCGTGCGTTCCGAATATCAGCGCGGCGGCGGTGTGCCCTGCCTGATCGCGATCGCGCAGGACGCCAGCGGCAACGCGCATGACGTCGCCCTCAGCTATGCCAGCGCCATCGGCGGCGGCCGCTCGGGCGTCATCGAGACGACCTTCAAGGAAGAGTGCGAGACCGACCTGTTCGGCGAGCAGGCGGTGCTGTGCGGTGGCCTCACCCACCTCATCATGGCGGGCTTCGAGACCCTGACCGAGGCTGGCTACAGCCCGGAAATGGCCTATTTCGAGTGCCTGCACGAGGTGAAGCTGATCGTCGACCTGATGTATGAGGGCGGCATCGCCAACATGCGCTACTCGATCTCCAACACCGCCGAATATGGCGATATCCACACCGGTCCGCGCGTCATCACCGACGAGACCAAGGAAGAGATGCGCCGCGTCCTCAAGGACATCCAGGCCGGCCGCTTCGTCAGCCGCTTCATCTCCGACAACCGCATGGGCCAGCCGGAACTGAAGGCCGCCCGCAAGAACCAGGCCGAGCACCCGATCGAGAAGGTCGGTGCCGAACTGCGCGCGATGATGCCGTGGATCGCCAAGAACCAGCTGGTCGACAAGGCCAAGAACTGAGGTTTTCGATCAGGCCGGGCGGAGGGGCTTTTGCCTTTCCGCCCGGCCTTTTTGATTCGGGAGGGGTGTTGAGACCGGGCGGTCGTCCTTCGACAGGCTCAGGACGAACGGAGGTGGGGGCAGCAACGATGCCCTGATGCCCCCGGTCTGCCCCGACTTCCGTTCGTCCTGAGCCTGTCGAAGGACGACCGCGCCATCCGCCGAACCGCTCAGTCCCCCTCCGGCCGCCCCTTGAAGCCCTGCGCCACCACATACCATTCCGACGATTCCTTCCGGCTCGCCGGCGGCTTGGCGTGCTTGACCGTGGCGAATCCCTGCTTCAGCCGGGTGACGAGGCTGCTGTCCGCCCCGCCGGCCAGCACCTTGGCGACGAAGGTTCCACCCGGCGCCAGCACCTCCTCCGCGAAGTCCAGCCCGATCTCGACCAGCGCCATTGTGCGCAGATGGTCGGTCTGCTGATGCCCCACCGTATTCGCCGCCATGTCGGACAGCACGAGGTCGGCCGGCCCGCCGAGCGCCTCGCGCAGCAGCGCGGGGGTGTCGGCGGCGGTGATGTCCTGCTGGAAGATCTGGACGCCTTCCAGCGGGTCCATCGCCAGCACGTCGATGGCGACAAGCCCGGCCTTGGACTGGCGCTTGCGGACGACCTGACACCAGCCGCCCGGCGCCGCGCCAAGGTCGATGATGCGCCGGCATCCCTTGAGCAGGCCGAAGCGCTCGTCCAGCTCGATCAGCTTATAGGCGGCGCGCGAGCGATAGCCTTCCGCCTGGGCGCGCTTGACATAAGGGTCATTGAGCTGGCGCTCCAGCCAGCGCGTCGACTGGGCGCTGCGTCCGCGCGCGGTGCGCACGCGCTGGCGGCCGCCGGTGCTGCGTCCACGCGCCATCAGAAATGATACCCGTCGCGACTCATGAGTGAACGCAAAACTCCCTCCCTGATGCCGCGATCGGCGACGCGGATGTCCTGCGCCGGCCAATGATCGAGGATCGCCTCCAAAATCGCGCAGCCCGCCACCACCAGGTCCGCCCGTTCCATGCCGATGCACGCCATTTCGGCGCGCCGCGAGATGGAGCGGGCCGAAAGCGTCGCGCTGATCCGGCGCATCGATTCGGCGGGCACCATGCAGCCGTCGACGCGGCGCCGGTCATAGCTTGGAAGCCCGAGATGCAGGCTGGCCAGCGTCGTCACGGTGCCGCTGGTCCCCAGCAACTGGCGCGGCCCTTCGCCGAATCGGTCCAGCTCGCTGACAAAGCCGGCCAGCGACTGGGTGAATCGGCCCCGCATCCGTTCATAGGCGGCGATGAGCGC
>CAZACH010000244.1:0-3590 GCA_964483275.1 uncultured Sphingomonadaceae bacterium
ACGTCTCGACCTTCTTCGTGGAGTTGCCCGGCACCTCGACCAAATATGTCACCTATGCGGGCTATGTCCGCAACATGATGACCAAGGGCGTGGAAACGACCCTGACCGACGACGACAGCGGCACGACGACGCGCGCCTTCTCCGACAATGTGTTCGAGCGCGCGGCCTTCGCCTTCGGCGAGCTGACGCCGACCTCCGCGGTGCCGAAAAGCGGATCGGCCACCTATACCGGCGCGATGATCGCCAGCACGGTGCTGAACCCCACCTTCGACAGCGCCGCGCCGCTGCAAAGCTATTTCCAGTGGATGTCCGGCTCCGCCACGGTGGCGGCCGACTTCGCGTCGAACAGCGTGACGACCAGCCTTTCCGGCACGACGCACGAGGCCTTCCCCACCGGGCGGTTCGTGATTCCGCCGTCGGGCGGCCAGGCGAACCAGATTCCGACGCTGACCACCGTGCCCACCGGCGCCAGCTTCAACGCCAGCGGCACCGCCACGATCGACCTGGTCGGCACCGGCGGCTTCACCGGCGGCTTCAACAAGGCCGGCTTCACCTGGGCCGGCGGCAAGCTGGACGTCGACATCATCGGCTCCTCGCTCGCCGGCGCCTTCTATGGTCCCAAGGCGGAGGAGGTCGGCGGCTCGTTCCGCATCGTCGGCGGCATTCCCGACCAGCGGGTCGACGTGCTCGGCGCCTTCACCGGCAAGAAGTGATCCACCGGCCCATGCGGCCTCTCATGCGCGCCCTTCTCGCGACGGCGGCCGCCGGCTGCCTGATCGCCGCCGCCCCGCTCAGCCCGCGCGCGGGCGGGCCGCAATGCAGCGGCGGCGTCTGCTCGATGGAGCTGACCGCCGACCAGCTGTTGCGCACCGCCGAACGGCTGGTGCTGGAAAGGCGCTTCGCCGAAGCCGCGCCGATGATCGAGGCGCTGCGCGCGACGCCCGAGATGAAGATGCAATATGCCTTCCTGAAGGGCTATGTCGCCGTGGAAACCGGCGATCTCGCCACCGGGGCCAGGCAATTCCGCGCCGTGCTCGCCGATCATCCCAACATGACGCGCGCCCGGCTGGAGCTGGCCCGCGTGCTGCTGATGCAGGGCAAGGACAAGGCGGCGGATCATCATTTCCGGCTCGCCGCGCAGGATAACGACCTGCCGCCGGAGATCGCGCGCACCATCTATGCCGCGCGCAGCCTGATCCGCGAGCGCCGGGTGTGGAGCTTCAGCCTGGACCTCGGCCTCGCCCCCGACTCGAACATCAACAACGCGACCGGCGACAAGACCGTCGACCTGATCTTCGGCAACACCACGCTGCCCGCCAAGCTCAATGACGAGGCGCGGCGCAAGTCCGGGATCGGCCAGACCGCGACGATCACCGCCGGCGTCCGCCTGCGCCTGTCGGACGGGCTGGCGGTGACCGTCGACGCCAACGGCCAGGTGCTGAACTATAAGGGCAAGGCGGCGGACGACATCTCCACCCTGCTCGCCGCCGGGCCGGAACTGACGCTCAAGGACGGCGCGCGCATCGGCGTGGCGGCGGTGGGCGCGCGGCGCTGGTATGGCGGCCGCATGGTGACCGAGGGCCTCGGCGGCCGCGTCAGCTATCAGAAAGACCTGGGCAGCAGCGCGCGGCTGGGCCTGCAACTGGAGGTCCGCGACCAGAATAGCGGCTTCAGCCCGGCCTTCGACGGCACGCTGACCAGCGCCTTCGCCAGCTATGAGCGGATCATCAACCGCGCCATGGTCGGCAGCGCGACCCTGTTCGTGCGGCGCGAGAATTTGCGTTCGGACGCCTATTCCTCGACCGAGATCGGCGTCAATCTCGGCATTGGCGGCGAACTGCCCCACGGCATCAACGCCGGCATCTCGGGCGGCGTGTCGCGCGCCCTGTTCGACGAGCCGCTGGCCGGCATCTCGATCGACCCGACCCGCCCGGTGACGGCGCGGCGCGAGGACTGGCGCCTCAACGGCCGCATCTTCCTCGGCACCCGCTCATTGTCGGTGGCGGGCTTCTCGCCGTCGCTGACCTATACGTTCAGCCGGGCCTTCTCGAACATCGGCCTCTACGACACCAATCGCCACCGCATCCAGTTCGGCGCCGCCCGCTTCTTCTGACGTCAGCGCACGACCCGCCCGCCGGCGGCGAGATAGCCGCCGACGAAGGAAAGCAGCAGGCCGATGCGGATCGCATGGCCATGGGCGTCGCCCCACCCCAGAAGCTGGCCGCCAAAGATGGCAAGGCCCACGAACAGCATCAGGCCAATGCCCGCCATGCCGACACCCTCCCCTCGCCCCATGACCCTTGTCGGGCCTTTCAGCCCCTGAGGCGCATCCGGCGGAGCGGACCGGCTTTGCCCATTGGGCAAGCGGATAGCAGGATTTTGCTGCCGTATCGTAAACATGGCCTTGCTGGCGCGCGGCCGTCGGCCCATAGAGGCCGCCATCCACCCTTCGGGCCAGGCCAAGGAGTTTTCGACCATGAAGGCGCGCATCACCGTCACCCTCAAGCCCGGCGTGCTCGATCCGCAGGGCAAGGCCATCGAGCATGCGCTTGCCGGGCTGGGCTTTGGCGGCGTGCATGAGGCCAAGGTCGGGCGCGTGATCGAGCTGGAGCTTGCGGATGGCACCAGCGATGCCGATATCGACGCCATGTGCCGCAAGCTGCTGGCCAACACCGTGATCGAAAACTACCGCATAGAGGTCGCCTGACGCCATGGGCAGCGCCGTCATCGTCTTTCCCGGATCAAATTGCGACCGCGACATGGCGGTGGCGATCCGCGAGGTGTCCGGGCAGGCCCCGGCCATGGTCTGGCACCGCGAGACCAGCCTGCCCGATCGCGTCGACCTGATCGCCCTGCCCGGCGGCTTTTCCTATGGCGACTATCTGCGCGCCGGCGCGATGGCGGCGCGCAGCCCGATCATGCGCGAGGTCGTCGCGGCCGCGGCGCGCGGCGTGCCGGTGCTGGGCGTGTGCAACGGCTTCCAGGTGCTGACCGAGGCCGGGCTGCTGCCCGGCGCGCTGATGCGCAACGCCGGCCTGTCCTTCGTCTGCCGCGATGTCGCCCTGACCGTGGAAAACAGCCAGACCGCCTTCACCAGCCTCTATGGCGCGAACGAGGAGCTGCGCCTCCCCGTCGCCCATCATGACGGCAATTATTTCGCCGACGCCGAGACGCTCGACGCGATCGAGGCGGAAGGCCGCGTCGTGTTCCGCTATGCCGAGCCGGTGAACGGCTCGCAGCGCGGCATCGCCGGCATCGTCAACGCCGCCGGCAATGTGCTGGGCATGATGCCGCATCCCGAGCGGCTGATCGACCCCGCGCAGGGCGGGACGGATGGACGGCGCCTGTTCGAGGGATTGCTCGCCACGGTCGGCTGACGGAGGAGCAGGGATGACGATCAGCGGTGGATGCCTTTGCGGCCAGGTCCGCTACACCATCGAGGCCGAACCCTTGACCGCGCGCGTCTGCTGGTGCCGCCTCTGCCAATATCTGGGCGCCGGCGGCGCGACGGTGAACGCCATTTTCCCCGCCGACGCGGTGACGATGACCGGCGAATTCGGGGTCTATTCCAGCACCGCCGACAGCGGCAA